>JBFGZP010000136.1:0-8529 GCA_041586695.1 Thauera sp. | reverse complement strand
GCCGCCGGGCGATAGACGTCGGCAGACACCACCAGCACCTTCTTTTTCTGCTGCTCGCGCAGCAGCTTGGCGAGCTTGCCGGTGGTGGTCGTCTTGCCCGCGCCCTGCAGGCCGGCCATCAGCACCACGGCGGGCGGCTGGGCGGCGAGGTTCAGCCCCTCGTGCGCGCCGCCCATCAGGGCCTTGAGCTCGTCATGCACCACACCGACGAGCGCCTGGCCCGGGGTGAGCGAGCCGACTACCTCCTGGCCCACCGCCTTTTCCTTGACCCGGGCGATGAAGTCCTTCACTACCGGCAGGGCGACGTCGGCCTCGAGCAGCGCCATGCGCACTTCGCGCATCGCTTCCTGGATATTGTCTTCGGTCAGGCGAGCCTGGCCACGGAGGGTCTTGACGACCTTTGACAGGCGCTGGGTGAGATTGTCGAGCATGTTCGCGAGGACCTTCGGGCGGGAGTGACTTGGAGTAAACTGCGGCGACGTATGCGTTCAATTCTACTTCATCTGATTCCCGCCACGCTTTATGCCGTCCTCGGCCTGAAGTTTTGGCGCACCTGCTGGCGCGAGAGCGGCAAGACCCAGGGCGACTGCATATCGATGCGCGACAGGCTGATCCTGCTCGCGGCGATCGTGATCCACGGCGCCGCGCTGCAACAAGCGCTGTTTCCGGGCACCGAGATGCGCTTCGGCTTCGGCGTCGCGCTGTCGCTGATGGTCTGGCTCGCCATCTGCTTCTACTGGGTGGAAACGCTCTACACCCGACTCGACGGCCTGCACGCCGTCGCGATGCCGGCCGGCGCCGTGGCGACGCTCGTGCCACTGCTCTTTCCCGGCGAACATGTGCTCGCCAATGCCGCCTCGCCCGCCTTTCGCGCCCACTTCATCATCGCCATGCTGGCCTACAGCCTGTTCACGCTCGCCGCGCTGCACGCCATGCTGATGTCGGTGGCGAGCCGCGAGCTGCACAATGCCCGTTTCAATCGCGTGCTTGCCGGCCTGCCGCCGCTGCTGACTATGGAGAGCCTGCTGTTCAGGCTGATCAGCATCGCCTTCGTCCTGCTGACGCTGACGCTGGTCTCGGGCGTGTTGTTCTCCGAGTCGCTGTTCGGCAAGGCGTTCCGCGTCGATCACAAGACCGTGTTCGCCTTCATCTCCTGGCTGCTGTTCGGCGCCCTGTTGTTCGGCCGCCGCGTCTGGGGCTGGCGCGGGCGCGTCGCGCTGCGCTGGACGCTGGCCGGCTTCGTCGCCCTGATGCTGGCCTACGTCGGCAGCCGTTTCGTCGTCGAGGTCGTGCTCGGGCGCGCCGGCTGATTCCCGCGCGCCGGCACCCTCGGGCCGACCGCTCGCCGCCTTGACACTGCAGGACCGGGCCTCAATACTCCAAGGCCCTGATTTTTCATTCCGAGCGCGTGTCAGAAATCACCCTCGCGGCGCAATTCGCCGCCCTCGTCGTCCTGCTCATGTTGTCGGGCACCTTCTCGATGTCCGAAACCGTGATGATGGCGGCGAACCGCTACCGCCTGCGTTCGCTCGCCGGGCAGGGCCATCGCGGCGCCACACTGGCTCTCGCACTGCTCGGCAAGACCGACCGCCTGCTCGGCGTCATCCTGCTGTTCAACAACCTGGTCAATACGGCGGCCGCCACCCTGGTGAGCGTGATCACCATGGAGCTGTTCGGCGATGACCGCTGGGCCCTCGGTCTGGCGACGCTGCTGGTCACCTTCCTGATCCTCGTCTTCGCCGAGATCACACCGAAGGTGCTCGGCGCCCATCATGCCGACCGCCTGGCGCTCATCTTCTGCTACCCGCTGTCGGCCCTGTTGCGGGTGTTCTACTCGGTGGTGTGGTTCGTCAATCTGTTCGTCAGCGGCCTGCTGTGGCTTCTGCGTCTGCAGCCGCAGCAGGACGACGGCGCCAGCGCACTGTCGGTCGACGAGCTGCGCTCGATGGTGCTCGAGTCCGGCCAGTACATCCCGCAGAAGCACCGCAGCATCCTGGTCAATCTGTTCGACCTCGAGCATGTCACCGTGGAGGACGTGATGACGCCGCGCGGCGCCATCGAGGGCATCGACCTGTCCGCATCGACGGAAGATATCCGCCACTGCATCGCCACCAGCTACCACACCCGGCTGCCGGTGCACGACGGCGACAGCGAGCAGATCATCGGCGTGCTGCATCAGCGCCGGCTGCTGAGCGACACGCTGGACGAGGGTTTCGACGTCGAACGCCTCAAGGACCTGCTGACGAAGCCCTATTTCGTGCCGGCCGACACGCCCTTGTATTCGCAGATCCAGTTCTTCCAGGAAAACCAGCAGCGTCTCGCCTTCGTGGTGGATGAATACGGCGAGATGCTCGGCCTCGTCACGCTCGAGGACATCATCGAGGAGCTCATCGGCAAGTTCACGACGAGCATGCCCGACGCCGGCGACCGCATGTCGAGGAAGGTCGACGGCAGCGTGCTGGTAGATGGCTCGGCAAACCTGCGCGAACTCAATCGAAGGCTCGGCCTGTCGTTGCCGATCGACGGCCCGAAGACGATCAACGGCCTGATCCTCGAATACCTGCAGGACATCCCGGAGACCGGCGTGGCGATGCGTATCGCCGGCACGCCGATCGAGGTCGTGCAAACGCAGGACCGCATGGTGCGCACGGCCAGGTTGTTCCGCACCGCTGCGCCCCCGCAGCAATAGCGGCACGAGCGCCCTCGCCAGGGACGGCTCGCGCGCGTCGAGAGCACGTGACATCAGCGCTTTACAAGCACAAGGGTGGCGTGCAAGATCAACTTCATTCAGTAAAGAGTGGCAGATGGCGGCGAATCCACAACCAGCCCTGAGTGGCCTTGCCAGGGCGCTGATCCAGCATGGACGGCTCTCGGAGGCCGACGCGGTGGCCTGTTCCCGCGGTACCGCGGAGACCACCAACGCGTTCCTTTTCGAACTCGCGCAACGCGGCCTGGTCACCCCGGCCGCCGCGGCCCGCTTCGCCGCGGAGACCTTCGGCTATCCGCTGCTGGACATCGCCAGCTTCGACAAGTCGATGATTGCCCGCGAAGCCGTCGACCGCAAACTGATGACCAAGCATCAGGTCGTCGCCCTGCTCAAGCGCCAGAACCGCATCACCCTGGCCGTTGCCGACCCGTCGAACATGCGTGCGCTCGACGAGATCCGCTTCCAGACCGGCCTTCAGCTCGACCTTGTCATCGCCGAAGCCGACAAGCTCGGCCGCCTCGTTGAATCGCTCGGCGAGTCCGCCGAGCAGACCCTCAGGGAGCTGACCGGCGAGGATTTCGACCTCAACCTGCTGCAGGGCGACTCTTCCGGCGATCAACCGGACGAAGATACAAGCGACGTCGATGACGCGCCTGTCGTCAAGTTCATCCAGAAGATCCTGATCGATGCGATCAACGAAGGTGCGTCCGACATCCACTTCGAGCCCTACGAGAAGTACTACCGCATCCGCGTGCGCACCGACGGCGTGTTGCGCGAGATCGTCCAGCCGCCGCTGGTGCTGAAGGAAAAGATCGCCGCCCGCATCAAGGTCATCTCGCGCCTGGACATCTCGGAGCGCCGCATCCCCCAGGACGGGCGCATGAAGCTGGTGCTGTCGAAGAACAAGGCGATCGACTTCCGCGTCTCCACGCTGCCGACGCTGTATGGCGAGAAGATCGTGATGCGTATTCTCGACCCGAGTTCGGCCATGCTCGGCGTGGATGCGCTCGGTTACGAGCCGGAGCAGAAGAAGGCCTTGCTCGGTGCGGTGGAGCGCCCCTACGGCATGATCCTCGTCACCGGCCCGACCGGCTCGGGCAAGACCGTGTCGCTCTACACCTGCCTCAATCTGCTGAACAAACCCGGCGTCAATATCTCCACTGCCGAAGACCCGGCGGAAATCAACCTGCCCGGCGTCAACCAGGTCAACGTACACGAGAAGGCCGGCCTCACCTTCTCTACTGCCCTGCGTGCTTTCCTGCGTCAGGATCCGGACATCATCATGGTGGGCGAGATCCGCGACATCGAAACCGCCGAGATTTCGGTGAAGGCGGCGCAGACCGGCCACCTTGTCCTCTCCACCCTGCACACCAACGACGCACCCACTACGCTCGAACGCCTAAAGAATATGGGCGTGGCGCCGTTTAACATAGCGTCATCGGTGATCCTGATCACGGCCCAGCGCCTCGCGCGCCGGCTATGCTCGTGCAAAAAGCCGGTCGACATCCCGATCGAAGCCCTGTTCGAAGCCGGATTCGAATCCGAGCAACTCGACGGTAGCTGGCAACCGATGGGCCCGGTGGGATGCGAACGGTGCAAGGGGAGCGGTTACAAGGGGAGGGTCGGCATATATCAAGTGATGCCGATCACCGAGGAAATCGCCCACATCATCATGACCAACGGCAACTCGATGGACATTGCCGCGCAGGCCCAGCGCGAAGGCGTGCGTGACCTGCGCCAGTCCGGGCTGCTGAAGGTGCGTCAGGGCGTCACCTCGCTGGAAGAGGTGCTGGCGAGTACAAATGAATAAGTCTTAGGAACTTCGAACTCATGGCGACAGCAAGCCGGGCGGTACGTGCCACAGGCCCCAGGGAAGACCTCTACAACTGGGAGGGCAAAGACAAGACCGGCAAGATGATCCGGGGCGAAGTTCGCGCCACCGGTGACGCCGTCGTTCAGGCCATGCTGCGCCGCCAGGGCATCCTGGTGACCAAGGTCAAGAAGCAGAAGCTGTCGCGCGGCGGCCGCATCGGTGACAAGGACGTCGCCTTGTTCACGCGCCAGCTGGCGACGATGATGAAGTCGGGCGTGCCCCTGCTGCAGTCTTTCGACATCGCCATCAAGGGTTCGGGCAACCCGGCGCTGGGCCGCTTGCTCAACGAAGTGCGCAACGACGTCGAGACCGGCCTGAACCTGTCGCAGGCCTTCAGCAAGCACCCGGTGCATTTCGACCGCCTGTTCTGCAACCTCGTCGCCGCCGGCGAACAGGCCGGCATCCTCGACACCCTGCTCGACCGCATCGCCACCTACAAGGAAAAGATTCTCGCGATCAAGAGCAAGATCAAGTCGGCGCTGTTCTACCCCGCGGCCGTCGTCGTCGTCGCGTCGCTGGTGGTCTCGGTGATGATGCTGTTCGTGATTCCGGAGTTCAAGAGTGTGTTCGCGAACTTCGGCGCCGACCTTCCCGCGCCGACGCTGATCGTGATCGCAATGTCGGATTTCTTCGTCGAGTACTGGTACCTGATATTCGGCATCATCGTCGGCACCGTGTTGACCATCTCCTATCTTTACAAGCGCAGCGAGGCGATGCAGATCGCGGTGGACCGCGCGGTGCTCAAGCTGCCGGTGATCGGCGACATCATCCGCAAGGCAACGGTGGCGCGCTGGACCCGAACGCTGTCGACGATGTTCGCGGCCGGCGTGCCCTTGGTCGAGGCGCTCGACTCGGTCGGCGGAGCGGCCGGCAACCATGTGTATCTGACCGCGACGCAGGAGATCCAGAGCGAGGTCACGATTGGTACCAGCCTCACCGTGGCAATGCAGAATGCGAACGTTTTCCCCACCATGGTGGTGCAGATGGTGTCGATCGGCGAAGAATCCGGCCAGCTCGATTCGATGCTCGGCAAGGTGGCCGACTTCTTCGAGCAGGAGGTCGACGATGCGGTGGCCGGCCTGTCGCAATTGCTCGAGCCCCTGATCATGGTCTTCCTCGGCGTCGTGATCGGCGGCCTCGTCGTCGCCATGTACCTGCCGATCTTCAAGCTGGGCGGCGTCGTCTGACGTTCCTGCCCGACATCCCGCCCGGCTGCGCCCTCCGCGTCGCCGGGCCCGCACCGCAAGGCCTCCGATGTTCGAACTCCTGCGCGATCCGCTCGTCTTCATCCCGCTCGCCACGCTGATCGGCCTGTTCGTCGGCAGCTTCCTCAACGTCGTCGTCCATCGCCTGCCGAAGATGATGGAACGCGAATGGCACGCCCAGGCGGCCGAGCTTCGAGGGGAAGACGAACCCGCCGCCGGCGAGCGCTTCAACCTCGCCACGCCGCGCTCGCGCTGCCCGCACTGCGGCCACCTGATCACCGCGCTGGAGAACATTCCGGTGATCAGTTACGTGGTCTTGCGTGGCCGCTGCCGCCACTGCGGCGCGACGATCAGCAAGCGCTACCCCATCGTCGAGTTGCTGACGGCGGCGCTGTCGGGCTATGCGGCCTGGCATTTCGGCTTCGGCCTTGCCGCACTCGGGGCGCTGCTGTTCATCTGGGCGATGGTGGCACTGACCTTCATCGACCTCGACACCCAGTTGCTGCCCGACGACCTGACCCTGCCGCTGCTGTGGCTGGGCCTGCTCCTGAACCTCGGTGCGATATATACAGAGCTGGACAGCGCGGTGATCGGCGCCATCGCGGGCTATCTGGCGCTGTGGTCCATCTACTGGCTGTTCAAGCTGACCACCGGCAAGGAGGGTATGGGCTATGGCGACTTCAAGCTGCTCGGCGCCATCGGCGCCTGGCTGGGCTGGAAGATGCTGCCGCTCACGATCCTGCTGTCCTCGCTCGTGGGCGCAGCGGTGGGCATCGCGCTGATCCTGTTCGCCAAGCACGGCCGCAACGTACCGATCCCCTTCGGCCCCTACCTTGCAGCGGCGGGTGTGATCGCGCTGTTCTGGGGCGAAACCATCACTACCCGCTACCTGGGGATGCTCTAGCACGGAAGCATTGCAGCGGTCCGACGCGCACCGCCCGAGCCGGAGAAGCACCGGACGTTCCTGGAGCGGGCGACGACTGTCTGAGTGAGCGCAGCGAGCGAGTTCCGCAGCCCGACGGAAGGAATGTCCGGTGTGGCGCCGGCGGCTCTGGGGCACCCCGGAAGATGGACTTGTTCCCTTCGACGCCGGAAGCCGGGCCGGGAGTTCGCTCCGTCAGGCTGCGGAACCCGCCCTTCGGGCTCAGACAGTCCTCGCCCGCTGCGCGAACACCCGACCCACCTCCCGGCTCACGCAGTGCGAACCCCCCCCGGGTGCGCTTGAAACTTCGCTGAGGCGCCCTCATTTGATGCGCACGCTCCAGACCTGCTGGAGTTCGCTTTTTCCTTATGCTGCATTGCGTTAGACTTGCGCACTTGCTTTCGGGAGCTTGACATGCCCATCTATGAATATCGTTGCCAGAGCTGCGGTTTCCAGAAGGAACACCTGCAGAAAATGAACGCTGCTCCGCTCGACACCTGCCCCTCGTGCGGCCACGCCGGCTACACCAAACTGCTGTCGGCCGCCGGCTTCCAGCTCAAGGGCTCGGGCTGGTACGCCACCGACTTCAAGGGTGGCAGCAGCAGCCCCGCCAAGGGTAGCGAAGCACCCGCCTCGACCACCAGCGAAAGCACTGCGCCAGCGGCAAGTTGTGGCGGCGGCTGCGCCTGCCACTGAATCCCGCCCGCCCCGCGGGCACCTGAAGAAGACCTCGTGAAGAAATACTTCATCACCGGACTGCTGATCTGGATCCCCCTGACGATCACCTTCATGGTGCTCGCCTGGATCATCAACACCCTCGACCAGATCATCACCTGGCTCCCCAGCGAAGCCCAGCCGACGGCCGTGTTCGGCTTCAACATCCCCGGCTTCGGCGTGGTCATGGCCCTGCTCATCATCCTCGTCACCGGCCTCGTCACCGCCAACGTGCTAGGCCAGAAGCTGGTTCAGCTTTGGGAAGCGATCCTCGCCCGCATCCCGGTGGTGAAGTCCATCTACTACAGCGTCAAGCAGGTCTCCGACACCCTCTTCTCCAGCAGCGGCCAGGCCTTCCGCAAGGCCCTGCTGGTGCAGTACCCGCGCGAGGGCGCGTGGACCATCGCCTTCCTTACCGGCAAGCCGGGCGGCGATGCGGCCAAGCACCTGAGCGGCGACTACGTCAGCGTCTATGTGCCGACCACGCCCAACCCCACCTCGGGCTTCTTCCTGATGTTGCCCAGGCAGGACGTGATCGAACTCGACATGAGCGTCGACGAGGCGCTCAAGTACATCATCTCCATGGGTGTGGTCTCCCCGCCCGCGCGCAAGCTCATCGAACGGCCCGCGCTGCTCAACGAATAGCACCCATCAGGTCTTCACTGCGCCGCCCCGCGGGGTGGCAAAACGCAATTGCCGGAACTCGACACCATGCGAACTCATTACTGCGGAAAAGTCACCGCTGCCGACCTCGACCAGACCGTCACCCTGTGCGGCTGGGTCCATCGCCGCCGCGACCACGGCGGTGTCATCTTCATCGACCTGCGTGACCGCGAGGGCCTGGTGCAGGTCGTCTGCGACCCGGACCGCGCCGAGATGTTCCGCACCGCGGAGTCGGTGCGCAACGAATTCGTGCTGAAGATGAGCGGCAAGGTACGCCGCCGCCCCGCCGGTACCGAGAACGCCAACCTCACCTCGGGCGAGATCGAGGTGCTGTGCCACGACATCGAGGTGCTCAACGCCGCGGTGACGCCGCCGTTCCAGATCGACGACGAGAACCTGTCCGAGACCGAGCGCCTGACGCATCGCGTCATCGACCTGCGTCGGC
>JBFGZP010000135.1:0-8548 GCA_041586695.1 Thauera sp. | reverse complement strand
GCACCGTCAATGACACCAGCAGCCGACACCGCCGACCCCGAACTGCGCGCCGAGCTGCTGCAGACGGCACGCGCGATGGGCACGGCGGGCCTCAACGTGGGCACGGCGGGCAACGCCAGTGTGCGCCTGGCCGCAGGCTGCCTGATCACGCCCAGCGGTCTCGCTTCGGAGTCGTGCACGCCGGAAGACATGGTGGTGGTGCACGCCGATGGCGTCTTCGAAGGCCGGCTCGTGCCCTCGTCCGAATGGCAGCTGCATCGCGACATCTACGCCGCGTTTCCCGCCGCCGGTGCCGTCCTCCACGCGCATTCGCCCTTCGCCACCGCGCTCGCCTGCCAACGTCGGGACATTCCGCCCTTCCACTACATGATCGCGCGCTTCGGGGGCAGCACCGTGCGCTGCGCGCGCTATGCGACCTTCGGCACCCAGGCGCTGTCGGACGCGACCGTGGCTGCGCTGCAGGGGCGCAACGCCTGCCTGCTGGGAAACCACGGCATGGTCGTGTTCGGCCGCGACCTGGCGCACACGCTGGCGCTGGCGATCGAGTTCGAGACCTTGTGCGGGCAGTACTGGCGCAGCTGCCAGCTCGGCGAGCCTGTGCTGCTGTCCGAAGAGGAGATGGGCGAGGTGATCGAGCGTTTTCGCTGGTATGGCAAGCCGCGCGCGGACGCTGCCCCTTCGCCCTGAGAACCGCACCGGGCCTTACCGCCCACCTTGCGAGCTCTCGCGCTCGAGCACCCGCAGCAGGCTGGACGTATCGTCGCGGCCCCAGCCGCAGGCCACGAGCGCGTTGAGCTGCTGCCACACCTGGGTGGCGACCGGCAGCGGCGCGCCGAGCTGCGCGGCCTCATCCATCAAGATCGCGAAATCCTTGTGGTGCAGGCGCGCCTCGATGCCTGTGGTGAAATCGCGCCGCACCATGCGCTCGCCCATCAGTTCGAGCACGCGCGAGGCGGCCGAACCGCCCATCAGCGCAGTGCGCACCGCGGCAAGGTCGACGCCATGCGCCGCGGCCAGCCGCATCGCCTCGGCACAGGCCTGGATGAGCGAGACCATGATCATCTGATTGCAGGCCTTGGCCACCTGGCCGGCTCCGGCCGCGCCGATGTGCACGATGCGTTTGCCCAGGGCGTCGAGCAGCGGTCGGACCGCCTCGAGCGTGGCGAGCTCGCCGCCGGCCATGATCGCCAGCGTCGCGTCCTGCGCGCCCTGCGCCCCGCCCGACACCGGCGCATCCAGCCAGCCCACGCCCTGCGCCGCATAACGCGCCGCCAGCGCGCGCGCGGCGGCGGGGGCGATGGTGCTCATATCGACGTGGATGGCCCCGGCGGCGAAGCCCTCGGCCAGGCCCTGCGACCCGAAGGCGAGCGCTTCGACGTCGGCGCTGGCAGTGACGACGGTAATGACTACCTCGCTGCGTGCGGCAAGCTCGGCCGGCGTCGCGCACAGCGCGATGCCTTCGGCCACCAGTGCCGCGGCCGACTCGGGTCGCCGCGCCCACAGCGCGAGATCGTGACCGGCGGTGCGCAGGTGGCGCACCATCGGTTCGCCCATGACACCAAGCCCGATGAAGCCGACCTTCATGACCGCTCCTTCATTCCCCCGCGCCGCCGCTCATGCGCTCGAGCAGCTTGAGCATGGCGACCGAATCGTCCTCACCCAGTCCGCTGCCGACCATGGCGTTGAACATCTGCGCCGTGGCGGCCGACGAGGGCAGCGCGAGACCGAGCCGGTGGGCCTCGTCCATGACGATGCGCATGTCCTTCTGGTGCATCCAGGCCTTGAAGCCGGGTTTGAAGTTGCGATCGAGCATGCGCTGGCCGTGATTCTCCAGGATGCGCGAATAGGCGAAGCCGCCCAGCAGCGCCTCGCGAACACGCGTCGCGTCCACCCCGCTCTTCGAGGCGAAGTTGAGCGCCTCGGCGACCGCGGCCACGCCGACCCCGGTGAGGATCTGGTTGCAGGCCTTGGCGACCTGGCCGGCGCCCGAATCGCCGATGTAGGTCGCCGCCTTGCCCATCGCCTCGAACAGGGGACGTACCGCCTCGAACACGCCCTCCTCGCCGCCCACCATGATGGTGAGCGAGCCGGCCACGGCCCCGACCTCGCCGCCCGACACCGGCGCATCGAGCATGCTGATGCCCCGCTCCACCAGGCGGGCGGCGATGCGCTGCGCGGCGGCCGGGGCGATCGTGCTCATGTCCACATGGATGTGACCCGGTCCAGCCCCCTCGGCGACGCCGTGCGCGCCGAGCGTGACCTCCTCGACGTCGGGGGCGTCGGCCACGATGCTGATCGTGATCGACGCGTGGCGCGCGAGTTCGGCGGCGCTGCCACAGTCGCCGGCGCCGGCCTCGAGCAGGGGCTGCATCGACTCGCGCCGACGGCTCCAAACGTGAACCTTGTGCCCCGCCTTCAGCAGGTTGAGCGCCATGGGGCGGCCCATGAGGCCGAGTCCGATGAATCCGACTTCCATTCGTCGTGTGCTCCTACAGGGAATATTCGCTTCCGGGAGGCGGGCGCGCTGGCCGAAAACCGCATTCGGGCAGATAATCCCGCCATGAATTACGGCTCAATCATCAAGGAAATCGGGCGGGGCGCCAAGGGTTCGCGCTCGATCGACCGCGCCAGCGCCGCCGGCGTGTTCGGCGATATGCTCGACGGCCACGTGCCCGACGTGGAACTCGGGGCGATCCTCATTGCCCTGCGCATCAAGAGCGAATCGCTCGACGAGCTGCTCGGCTTCAAGCAGGCGATGGATGCGCGCACGCACGCCGTCGCCGTTCCGCCCGGCCCGCGCTGCGTGGTGCTGCCCACCTACAACGGTGCGCGTCGGCAGGCCAACCTGATGCCGCTGGTGGCGCTGCTGCTGGCGCGCGAGGGCGTGCCGGTGCTGATCCAGGGCCGGCATGATTTCGAGGCGCGGGTGAGTCCGTTCGAGCTGCTCGCAGCGCTGGGCCTGCACCCGGCTGCCGATGTTGCCGCGGCGTCGGCACAGCTCGCCGCGCGTCAGATCGCCTGCATCGGCGTGGAACCCCTGCTGCCCGGGCTCGAAGGCGTGCTGGCGCTGCGGCTGCGCCTGGGTGTGCGCGGCAGCGGCCACATCATGGCCAAGCTCATCGACCCCTGCCCCGGACGCAGCGTGCGCGTGGTGTCAGTGACCCACCCCGAATACATCGAACGCATGGACGAGTTCCTGCGCGCGGATGGCGGCCGTGCGATGCTGCTGCGCGGCACCGAGGGCGAGATCTACGCCAATCCGCGCCGTTGCCCGGAGATGAAGCATTACGTCGATGGCACTGCAACGATCGGGGTCGCCGGCGAGGACGGCGGCGCGCCGCCGCTGCCGGGCCTGCCCGACGCGCCTTCGGTGGCGGACAATGCTGCGCTTATCCGCGCCATGCTCGCCGGCGAGGCGCCGATTCCGGCGCCGATCAGGGCGCAGGTGGCGGCGCTCAAGGCGCTGGCCGGCTGAAATCCGCGCTGCGAGGGGTGCCGCGGCCCCCTTGTCCGCCCGGGCCATGGCCTCGTCGGCTCGGCTTCAGCCGGCAATCCGCCGCTCACGGCGCCGCCAGGGTCCCGCCACGGAAGTCGCTGACGGCCTGGTAGATTTCCTGCTCGGTGTTCATCACGAAGGGACCGTACTGCGCGATCGGCTCATCGAGCGGGCGTCCGGCGATCAGCAGCGCACGCGTCTCGCCCCTGGCTTCGACGACGACGCCGTCGCTGGCCTCATCGTTGGCGAGGAGCGCCATACGCTGCGAGGGCACGAGCGTTTCGCCCACCTTCAGCTCACCACGATAGACATACACGAAGGCGTTGTGCCCGGCCGGCAGCGATTGCTCGAAGCGCGTCCCAGCCGGCAGGTGCAGGTCGAGATACACTGGAGCGGTCGTCTCGCGCGTGACCGCGCCTGCCACGCCATGGCTTTCCCCGGCAATCACCGTCACGGCGACGCCGGCCCCGGTCTCGAAACGCGGCAGCTCGGCAGCCGTGAAGTCGCGGTACCAGGGCGCGCTCATCTTGTCGCGCGCGGGCAGGTTGAGCCATAGCTGGAAGCCTTCCATGCGACCCTCTTCCTGCTGCGGGATCTCGGAGTGGATCACGCCGCGGCCGGCGGTCATCCACTGCACGCCACCGCTCTCCAGCAGGCCTTCGTTGCCGGCGCTGTCGCGGTGGCGCATGCGCCCGGCGATCATGTAGGTGATGGTCTCGAAGCCGCGGTGCGGATGATCCGGAAAACCGGCGATGTAGTCGTCGGGGTCGTCGCTGCCGAAGGCATCTAGCATCAGGAAGGGGTCGAGCCGGCGTTGCAGTGGCTGCGTGAGCACGCGGGTGAGCCTGACGCCGGCACCGTCGGAGGTGGCCTGGCCTGCGACCAGGCGCTCCACGGCACGCGGGCGGGCGACCGTGTCGGGATGGGTCTCGGAGCGGGAAACGAATGTCGGATTGGCCATGTTGGTTCTCCTCTGGCGGGGCGATGGGGCTCGCCCTCGAATCGGTTCATGACGGGGAGCCGGCGATGCGACTCCCCACCTGCAGGGGATCAGCCCTGCTCAGCCGAGCACGGCTGCGATATCGGCCTCGGCGTCGGCCAGCGCCTGCTGCGCGGCGTCCGCTCCCATGGCGAAACCTTCAGCGTAGATGAAGCTGACGTCGGTCATGCCGAGGAAGCCGAGCAGCGTCTTCAGGTAAGGCACCTGGGTATCGGCCGGCGTATCGCGATAGCGACCGCCGCGGGCAAGCGCCACGTACACCTTCTTGCCCTTGAGCAGGCCTTCGGGACCATTTTCGGTATAGCGGAAAGTGACGCCGGCGCGGGCGATGGCGTCGATCCAGTTCTTCAGCTGCGCGGATACACCGAAGTTGTACATCGGCACGCCGAGCACGATGGCGTCGGCCGCCTGCACTTCGGCGATGAGGGCATCGTCGAGGGCCACGCGGGCGGCCTGTTCAGCGCTGCGCTTGTCGGCCGGCGTAAACAGCGCGGCGAGCGCCGCCTCGTCCAGCACCGGATGCGGATCGCGGGCGAGGTCGCGCAGCTTCAGCGTGGCGGATGGGTTCGCCGCCTGCAGCCGGGCGGCGATGGAATCGGCGATACGGGTGGAATTTGCGCCTTCGACGCGGGCACTGCCGTTGATCTGCAGAACGTTCATGCTCATCTCCTTGGGGTCGGGGCATCACTCGATGCGATACGGTGACTGCAGTTTAGTCGTTCCACTCGAATGCATTAAGATGCCTAACTGAACAACATTATCCATGCGATGAAACAATTCGATCCCAACGACCTGTTGATTTTCGCGCGTGTGGCCGATGACGGCAGCTTCAGTCGCGCGGCCGAACGCCTCGGCATGCCCAAGTCGACCGTGTCACGCCGCATCACGCTGCTCGAAGAGCGCCTGGGCGAACGCCTGATGCTGCGCACCACCCGCCGGCTCAATCTCACCGAGTTCGGCAGGGCGCTGCTGGAGCACGCGCGCCAGGTCGCGGCCGAGGTCGAAGCCGTCGGGGCGCTGGCGGAGAGCCGCCAGGCGCGCCCCAGCGGCCGGCTGCGGGTGTCGATGCCGAGCGATTTCGCCAATCTCTTACTGGTGGACATGCTCGCCGCCTTCGTCGCCATGCATCCGGCGATCAGCCTGGAGCTCGACCTGTCGCCACGGCGGGTGGACCTGCTGGGGGAGAACTTCGACGTCGCCCTGCGCATGGGCGAGCTGCCCGATGACGCGATGCTGGCGGCGCGCCGGGTGGCGGTGTTTCCTGCCGGCCTGTATGCCGCGCCCGCCTATCTGGCCGAACATGGCGAGCCCGCCACACCGGAGGACCTGGCGCAGCACCACGGCCTGCGCCTGATGCACCGCAGCGGCGAACCGATGGCGTGGACCCTGCTGCGCGGGGAGCGCCGCTGGGAGGGCGTGCCGCCCGGACGCGCGACCGCCAACTCGCCCGAGTTGCTGATCCGCCTGGCGCTGGCGGGCGCCGGGATCGCCGCCGTCCCCGACTACTTCTCCGCGCCCCACGTGCGACGCGGCGCGCTGCGGCGCGTGCTTCCCGACTGGTGCCTTCCTTCCAGCACGGCCTGGGCGGTGTTTCCGGGGCGCAAGCTGATGCCGGCGAAGACGCGTGCGTTTCTCGACATGCTCGCGACCGCCTTGCCCGCCGATCGCATCGCCTCGCCAGGATGACGGGGAACTTTCATCGCGTGACGATCACGAAGGCGGGGAGCCGTGCAATCCCCTAGAATCGCGTACTTTCTTCTGGCCCCCGTGCAATGAACCTCTACCAAAGCATCCGCCGCCTGCCGGCCCGTACCCTGTATCTGGGGCTTTTCGCCATCTGCGCCGGCCTGCTCGGCTTCGGCCTCTACCTGCAGCACGTCGTCGGCCTCGAACCCTGTCCGATGTGCATCATGCAGCGCTATGCCTTTGTCCTCGTCGGCGTGCTCGCGCTCGTCGCCGGACTGCATGGACCGGGCCGCGCCGGCAGCACCGCCTATGCCGCGCTGATCGGCTTGAGCTCAATCGCTGGTGGCGGCGTGGCCGCACGCCAGAGCTGGATGCAGCTGAATCCACCGGTATTCCCCGAATGCGGGCCTGGCCTGGAGTTCATGCTCGAGAGCTTTCCGCTCGCCGAGTCGCTGCCGATGATCTTCCGCGGCGCGGGCGACTGCTCGGCGATCGACTGGACCTTCCTCGGCCTGTCGATCGCGAACTGGTCGCTGCTTTGCTTCGCCGCGGTGATCGTGTTCGCCGGCTGGATGATCTTTCGCCGACCGGCTGCCTGATCCATCGGACTCGAGCCGCTGCGCGCAGGCGCAGGGCCCGGGAAGTCAGCACTGGCCGAGGCAGCTGCGCGCGTAATCCGCCATGGCCGCGACGACCGCATCGGCCTCGCCGGCCGCCCGAGCCAGCGAGATCTTGCAGGCCGGGTGGGCATGCCTGGCTTCATCGAGCAGCAGCGGCAGATCGCGCTTGAGGTGCCCGCCCTGGGCGAGAAAGACGGGCACCACGGCGATGCGGCTGGCGCCATCGGCGGCAAGCGCCGAGATGGCGTCCGCCAGGGTGGGACTCATGAACTCGAGAAAGGCGAGCTCGACGCGCAACCCTGGCGCGTCGGACAGCATGCGTGCGCGGACGCGTTGCATCGGCCCCGCCCACTCCGGGTCGCGTGCGCCGTGGCCGAACAGCACCACCGCCTGTGTGTCGATCTGCGGCTTGCCTTCCATATTCGCTCCTTTTTTCAGTCGATACGCCCGTGCCCGGCGCGCAGCAGGTGTTCGATGGCTCTCGCCGCACAGAACAATCCCACGCTCGCCGTCACTGCGACGCTCGAACCGTAGCCCGCGCAGGCAAGCCCCTGGGGGCCTGAGATGGGCACGGCCGCATCGTCGCCTGCCGGCAGCTCGCAGGACTCGTCCGCGGCAAGGGGAAAACGCAGCGGCTCCGTAGAATAGACCACCTCGATGCCGAACTTGCGCCGAGGGTCGCGCGTGAAGCCGTGCTCCTTGCGCAGACGCGCCCGCACCTTCGACAGCAGCGGGTCGTGCTCGGTGCGGGAGAGATCACCCACGCAGATGCGCGCCGGATCGAGCTTGCCGCCGGCACCGCCGGCCATGACCAGCGCCAGCCCGCGGGTGCGGCAGGTCGCCGCGATCGCCACTTTCGCGCGCACGTTGTCGATGGCATCGACGACGGCGTCGAAGCCGACGAGCAGTGCAGCAGCGTTGTCCGACGTGAGGAAGTCCTCGACGGTTTCGACCCGGCACAAGGGATTGATGTCGGCGATGCGTGCGGCCATCGCCAGCACCTTGGCCTGGCCGAGCGTGCTGTCGAGCGCATGGGCCTGACGGTTGATGTTGGATTCGGCGACATGGTCGAGATCGACCAGGCTCAGCCGCCCCACCCCGCTTCGCGCCAGCGCCTCCGCCACCCAGGAGCCGACCCCGCCGACGCCGACCACGCAGGCGTGCGCCGAGGCCAGCGCCCGGGCCGCGCCGGAGCCATACAAGCGGTCGATGCCGCCGAAGCGGCGGGCGGCGTCGACCTCGGGCGCCTCGATCAGTGTGCCGTACATCGGAATACCTGCAGCGCGCTCAGGCCAGCTCCGCTTCCTTGATGCGTACCCGGTCGAGCCACACGCCGAGCCCCTGGGCGTTGAGTTCGAGATCCATCCGCAGCAGTTCGAGCGCCTCGTCCTCGGACAGGGCCCAATTCTGGCGGGAGGTTTCCTCACGGATCACCTGCTCGAGTCCGGCCAGGATCTCGACGTGGCGCGCAACGCCGTCGCCGCGAGCGGCGCGGGCCACCGCGACCATGGTGTCGATGAGGCGGTGCAGGTCGGCAGCCAGGCGCTCTACCTCGGTGACGCGGCTGTAATGCGTCAGGTACATCGCCTGCGGATACATGGCCAGCATGCGATCTATCGAGGCGTGCATGGCATCCGGATCGAAGTGCGTCGGCGTGGTCGTGGGCACGACGTAGGACCGCCCGTCGACGTCGAGTTCGCGGTTGGTGACGCCGAACGTGTCGCCGGTGAAGAAGGACCGTGCCGT
>JBFGZP010000134.1:0-8573 GCA_041586695.1 Thauera sp. | reverse complement strand
CGCCGGCACCTGGCCGTCGGCATAGTGATGGGTGAACAGGCGCCGCATCTCCGCCTCAATCCAGGCTTCGGCGCGCGCGTTGATCTCTTCCGCCTTCACGCCCTTGACATCTATGACCGGGCCGATGCTGACCGTGATCTCTCCCGGGTGCTTCAGGAAGGCATTGCGACGCCAGAATTCGCCCGCATTGTGCGCCACCGGCACCACCGGCACGCCGGCACGCTTGGCGAGCACCGCGCCGCCCGGCTTGTAGCGGCGCGCCATCCCCGGCGCCACCCGCGTACCTTCGGGGAACACGGCGACCCACAAGCCCTCCTTGAGGCGCTGCCGGCCCTGGTCAACGACCTGGGCGAGGGCGTCCTTGCCTGCCGCGCGATCGATGGCGATACCCGGGATCTGGGCGAGTCCCCAGCCGAAGAAAGGCACGCGCAGCAACTCGCGCTTGAGCACGAAGCACAGCGGCGGGAAGATCACCTGCAGCGCCATCGTCTCCCACGCCGACTGGTGCTTGGACAGGATCACCGCCGGCCCGGCGGGAATGTTCTCGCGGCCGACGACCTTGTAGCGGATGCCGAGCAGGTGCCACACGAACCACATCACGAGCGGCGCCCACGAGGTGATGATGCGGTGGCGCACCATCGGCGGCAGCGGAAAGGTCAGGAAACCGAAGATCGCATACGGCGGCGTGACGATGGCGAGCACGATGGCGAACAGGACGGAGCGGAGCAGGATCACGGACTAACTCGCAGAAGATGACGCGGACGACAGGACTCAGGCGGTGAGCTCGGACACCACGGCGGCGAGGTCGGGGTAGATCCGGGTGTCCGGTGGCAGCGCCGGATCGGCACGTGTCTTCGTGCCCTTGCCGGTGAGCACCAGGTAGGGCGTCGCACCCACCGCCTCGCCCGCCAGCAGGTCGCGCAGGCTGTCACCCACCGTCGGCACGCCCGTCAGGTCCACGTTGAAGCGCTCGCTGATCTGCAGCAGCATGCCGGGCTTGGGCTTGCGGCAGTCGCAGGTCGAGTCGGCGGCATGCGGGCAGAAGAAGATCGCGTCCAGCCGCCCGCCCACTTGGGCGAGGCTCTTGATCATCTTCTCGTGAATCGCGTTGAGCATATCCATGCCGAAAAGCCCGCGTCCGACGCCGGACTGGTTCGATGCCAGCACCACCCGCCAGCCCCACTGGTTCAGGCGAGCGACGGCCTCGAGCGAGCCGGGAATCGGCCGCCACTCTTCGGGCGACTTGATGAACTGCTCGGAGTCGAAATTGATGACTCCGTCGCGGTCGAGAATGATCAGCTTCATCAGCGGCCAAGCTCCAGCTTCGGTTCGGAAATTCGCAGCCCGGTCCGTTCCCGGCCGGGCTGCCCGCGGATCAGGCCGACAGCCTCGAGATGTCGGCGACCTGGTTCATCAGACCGGCGAGCTGGGCGAGGAGCGCGAGGCGATTCTGGCGCGTGAGCGGCTCCTCGGCCATCACCATGACGTCGTCGAAGAAGGTGTCCACCGCCCCGCGCAGACCGGCGAGCGCACACAGGGCATCCGTGTAGTCCTCGTTGGCAACATGCGAGCGCACCAGCGGGGCCACGTCGTTTACCTGGCGGAACAAGGCCTTCTCGGCCTCTTCCTGGAAAAGCGCGACATCGGGCTCGCCCGGCGTGCCTTCGGCCTTCTTCAGGATATTGACGATACGCTTGTTCGCCGCCGCCAGCGCCTCGGCCTCGGGCAGGGCACGAAAGGCCTCGACCGCGGCGAGCTTGGCCGGCACGAGGTCGATGCGTGCGGGCCTGAGTGCGAGTACCGCGTCGATCACCGCAGTATCCCGCCCCGACTCACGCAGCAGGTTCTTCAGGCGCTCGAACATGAACTCCTGCAGCTGCTCGGCATGGCCCTCGGCGCCGAGCAGGCCGGGCTTGAAGGCGGCCGCAGCGGCATCGATCAGGCGCGGCAGCTGGAGCGGCAGCGGCGCCTCCATCAGGATGCGCAGCACCCCCAGCGCCGCGCGGCGCAGGGCGAAGGGGTCGCGGTCGCCGGTGGGCACCAGGCCGATGCCGAAAAAGCCGACCAGGGCGTCGAGCTTGTCGGCCAGCGCCACCGCCGCGGCGACGTTGCCCGCGGGCAGCGCATCGCCGGCGAAGCGCGGCTGGTAGTGGGCCTGGATGGCGTCGGCGACGACCTCGCCCTCGCCGTCGGCGAGCGCGTAGTAGCGGCCCATGATGCCCTGCAGCTCGGGGAACTCGCCCACCATGTCGGTAACCAGGTCGGCCTTGGCCAGGCGCGCGGCACGTCGTGCCGCGGAGGCGTCGGCACCGAGCTGCGAGGCGATCGCACCGGCCAGGGCCTCGAGGCGCTCGACACGCTCGAGCTGGGAGCCGAGCTTGTTGTGGTACACGACCGGTGCCAGGCGCGGCAGGCGTGCCTCGAGCTTCTGCTTCTTGTCCTGCTCGAAGAAGAAGCGCGCATCGGCCAGGCGCGGTCGCACCACGCGCTGGTTGCCGGTGATGATGTTCGTCGGATCGGACGGACGCATGTTCGATACGATCAGGAAGCGGTTCAGCAGCTTGCCCGCGTCGTCGAACAGGGGGAAATATTTCTGGTTCGCGCGCATCGTCAGGATCAGGCACTCCTGCGGCACGGCGAGGAACTCGGCCTCGAACTCGCCGACATAGACCGTCGGGTGCTCGACCAGTGCGGTGACTTCGTCGAGGAGGTCGGCGTACTCGCCCAGGTGCGCGCCCTGGCGCCCGCACTCGGCCAGCAACTGGCGCTCGATGTCGGCACGTCGTTCGGCGAAATCGGGGATGACCTTGCCCTCGGCAAGCAGGGTCGGCTCGTAGGCCTCGGCGTTGGCGATGTCGATGTCGCCACGGCTCATGAAGCGATGGCCACGCGTCGTGCGCCCCGCCTCCAGGTCCAGCACGCGCCCCGGCACCACGTCGGCCTCGTGCAGCATCGTCAGCTTGTGCACCGGGCGGACGAAGGTCGCCTCGCCGTCACCCCAGCGCATCACCTTCGGGATGGGCAAGGCCTTGACCGCCTCGGTGACGATCGACGCGAGCACATCGGCCAGCTTCGCGCCGGGCACGACCGCGGTGTGGAACAGCGCCTCGGCCTTGCCGTCCATGCGGCGCTCGAAACCGGCGATGGCGTCGGCGGCGATGCCCTTCGCCTCCATCTTCTTCAGCAGGGCGGCCGTGGGCCGTCCCTCGGCGTCGAGTGCGACCGACACTGGCATGAGCTTCTCGGTAACTTCCTTCGACGCGGCCTCGGCGGCGACCTGCGCCACCGTGACGGCCAGCCGCCGCGGGCTGGCAAAGCTGCGGAAGGATGCATCGGCGGCGGCCAGGCCGCGTGCCTTCAGGCCAGCGGCTATCTTGGCGGCGAAAGTCTCGCCCAGCCGCGGCAGCGCCTTCGGCGGCAATTCCTCGGTGAGCAGTTCGACGAGCAGGGTGCGGGCCGTCATCATGCGGCCTCCTTGGAGGCGGGCAGCATCGGAAAACCGAGCGCCTCGCGGGAGTCGAAATAGGCCTGCGCCACCGCCCGCGACAGGTTGCGGATGCGGCCGATGTAGGCCGCGCGCTCGGTCACCGAGATCGCGCCGCGCGCGTCGAGCATGTTGAAGGTGTGCCCCGCCTTGAGCACCATCTCGTAGGCCGGCAAGGCCAGCCCGACCTCCATCACCCGCTTCGCCTCGGCCTCGTAGTTGCCGAACAGCGAGAACAGGAAGTCGACGTTGGCGTGCTCGAAATTGAAGGTGGACTGCTCGACTTCGTTCTGGTGGAAGACGTCGCCGTAGCTCACCTTCGAGCCGTCCGGATACACCGACCACACCAGGTCGTAGACGTTTTCCACGCCCTGCAGGTACATCGCCAGGCGCTCGAGGCCGTAGGTGATCTCGCCCAGCACCGGCTTGCAGTCGAGGCCGCCGACCTGCTGGAAATAGGTGAACTGCGTCACCTCCATGCCGTCCAGCCACACCTCCCAGCCCAGGCCCCAGGCGCCGAGCGTCGGATTCTCCCAGTCGTCCTCGACGAAGCGGATGTCGTGGGCATTGGGGTCGATGCCGAGCGCACGCAGCGAATCCAGGTACAGCTCCTGGATCTCGAGCGGCGAAGGCTTGAGCACCACCTGGAACTGGTAGTAGTGCTGCAGCCGGTTCGGGTTCTCGCCGTAGCGGCCGTCCTTGGGTCGGCGCGAAGGCTGCACGTAGGCCGCGTTCCACGGCTCCGGGCCGATCGCGCGCAGGAAGGTGGCGGTGTGGCTGGTACCGGCGCCCACTTCGAGGTCGTAGGGCTGCAGCAGCACGCAGCCGCGCTCGCCCCAGAACTGCTGCAGGGTCAGGATGACTTGCTGGAAGGTCGGTTTGACGTGACGGGTATCAGTAGACATGGTCTCGGGCGGCCTCCGGGCCGCGCATCGAATACACAAAGACGAGGATTTTACCGGGGTTCAGGGCGATGCGGGCGCAGGCCGGCACAGACGACGATGGCGAGCAGCGCCAGGCCGAGCACCAGGCGGTCGCCCCAGCGCGTATACGGCGTCATGCCGGCGTAGCCGCGCACCTCGGCGCGCAGCACGCCCTGCTCGAATCCGGGCAGCACCGCGCTCACCGAACCGTCGGGCTGGACCACCGCGGTCATGCCGGTGTTGGTCGAGCGCAGCATCGGCCGGCCGGTCTCGAGCGCGCGCGCGCGGGCGACCTGCAGATGCTGCGGCTGCGCCAGCGAATCGCCGTACCAGGCGAGGTTGGAGATGTTGAGCATCAGCGTCGCCTGCGGCAGCGCGCGGATCAGCTCGGCACCGAACAGGTCCTCGTAGCAGATGTTGAGCGCGATACGCTGGCCGCCGAGCGCCATCGGCGCCTGGTCGGACGCGCCGCGGGTCTGATCCGACATCGGGATGTCGACCAGGCGATAGAACCAGCCGAACAGCGGCGGCGAGTATTCGCCGAAGGGCACCAGATGCTGCTTCGCGTAGTGCTGCGTGGGTGCCCGGCCGAGGCTGATGGCGCCGTTGTAGATGTGATCGTCGGCGTCGCGACGGAACACGCCGAGCACGAGGTCGCCGCCGTGGGCGCGGACATACTCGCCGAGCAGGTCGAGGTAGCCCGCCGGCAGGCGGTCGGCCAGGGTCGGCAGCGTGGTCTCGGGCAGGACCACCAGCGTCGCCGGGTTGTCGCGCACGAGGCGCGCGTTGTCCTCCAGCACCGCACTGAAATGCGTCGGGTCCCACTTCAGGCTCTGTTCGAAATTGGTCTGCACCAGCGCCACCGACAGCGGCTCGCCGGTTGGCGAGGTCCACGCCCGTCCGAGCAGGCCCGCCCCGCTGGCGACGACCACCACCGCCACGGCCGCCGGGCGCCACAGGCTGCGGGCGCGGCGCCAGTCGGCGAACGCGGCGAGCGCGCCGAGCAGGGCCACGAGCGCGCCGATCCCGTACACGCCCAGCAGCGGGAAGAACCCGGCCAGCGGGCTCGGCGGCGTCTGCGAATAGCCGATCGCCAGCCACGGAAAGCCGGTGAAGACCACCCCGCGCAGCCACTCCACCACCACCCACAGGGCGGCGAACAAGGCGGCCCGCGCCAGTGCGCCGCCACGGCGCAGGCGCACGAACAGCGCGCCGGCCAGCGCCGGATAGAGCGCGAGGTACGCGCACAGCAGCGCGATCGCCAGCGCCGCCAGCGGCACCGGCATGCCACCGTAGCGCTGCAGCGCGATGTAGAGCCAGGACACGCCGCCGATGAAGGCGCCGAAGCCCCAGGCGAAGCCGAGCTTGAAGCCATCGCGCGGACGTGGCGCGCGATCGAGCAGGAAAGCCAGCACGGCAAGGCTCGCGAACGCGAGCGGCGCAAGGCCGAAGGGGGCGAAGGCCAGCACCGACGCGCCACCCGCGAGCAGCGCGCCCACCCGATGCAGGACCATCAGTCGTTCAGGGTGTCGGGGACCGGTACGCGCTCGACCAGCAGGGTATGCACCCGCCGGCTGTCCGCACGCAGCACCTGGATCTTCAGCCCCTCGAGTTCAACCGTCTCGCCGCGCTTGGGCAGGCGGCCGAAATGGCGGATGACCAGACCGCCGACGGTGTCGTACTCGTCGTCGCTGAACTCGGTGGAGAAGGCCTCGTTGAAGTCCTCGATCTCGGTCGTCGCCTTGACACGGTAGCGACCGCTGTGGTCGAGGCGGATGCTGTCGCCGGCCTCGTCGAAATCGAATTCGTCCTCGATGTCGCCGACGATCTGCTCGAGCACGTCCTCGATCGTGACCAGGCCGGCCACGCCGCCGTACTCGTCGACCACGATCGCCATGTGATTGCGGCTGACGCGGAATTCGCGCAGCAGCACGTTCAGGCGCTTGGACTCGGGCACGAATACCGCCGGGCGCAGCATGTCGCGCAGGTCGAACTCGCGGCCGGCGTAATAGCGCAGCAGGTCCTTCGCCAGCAGGATGCCGGCGACGTCGTCCTTGCCGTCGCCGATCGCCGGAAAGCGCGAGTGGGCGGTGTCGATGACGACGCCGGCGACGACGTCCATCGGTTCGTCGAGATGAATGCAGTCCATCTGGGCGCGGGGAATCATGACGTCACGCACCTGCATGTCGGAAACCTGCAGGGCGCCCTCAATGATGGAGAGGGCATCGGCGTCGAGCAGGTTGCGCTCGTAGGCCGAATAGAGCAGCGCGAGGAGTTCATTGCGATCTTCCGGCTCGCGCGAGAGAAAGGCCGAAAGTCGCTCGATTAACGACGGTTTAGCAGAGGAACTGTCCATTTTGGTTTCAGGCGTCTCCTGTTTCAGGCGTAAGGGTCGGCGTAGCCGAGCCCGGCCATGATCTGCCGCTCGAGCGCCTCCATGCGCTCGGCATCGGCTTCGAATTCGTGGTCATGCCCCTGCAGGTGCAACATACCATGCACCACCAGATGGGCGAAGTGGGCTTCCAGCGTCTTGCCCTGCTCGGCCGCCTCGCGCACCACCACCGGCATGCACAGCACGAGGTCGCCCACCAGCGGGCCGCCGTGCAGGTCGGCGCTCGCGACCGCGGGGATCTCGGTGCCCTCGCCGTAGGTGAAGGTGAGCACGTTGGTCGCGTAGTCCTTGCCGCGATATTCGCGATTGAGCTCGCGCCCTTCGGCCTCGCCCACCAGCCGCACCGTCACTTCCACGTCGCGCTGCAACGCGGCCTGCGCCCAGCGCCGGATCTGGTGCTTCTTCGGCGCATTCGCCTTGTCGCTGCCCTCGAGCGCCCTTTGCACCGCCAGCGTGAGTACCGGCGGGGCCAGGGTCTCGGGCAGATCCATCGGCTCCAGCGGCAGCAGGTCATGATGCACGTCGATGCGCAGGGTCAGCACATTGCACGCGCTGGGCTGGACCGAGATGACGGGCACCGCGTCGTCGCTGCCAGCGTCGGCCTCGATCTCGAGATCGCCCCAGGCGCGCTCGGGGAAGGTGAGCACCAGCTTGCGCTGCTCGCCGAAGTCGATTTCCAGCCGCTCGGCCTTGATCCGGGTAGCCTTGCCCGCGGCGTCAATCGCGACGATCGTCGGCCCGCTTGCCTGCTTCGGCATTGCCTTCTTCCTTGTTCTTGACGATCTCGGCCTGGGCCTCGAGCGCGGACTGGTTGTCGTAGGCCTCGACGATGCGCGCCACCAGCGGGTGGCGCACGACGTCGTCCTTGTTGAACTGGGTGAACGCGATGCCGCGCACGCCCGCCAGCACGTCGCGCGCCTCGCGCAGGCCGCTGCGGTTGCCGCGCGGCAGGTCGATCTGGGTGAGATCGCCGGTCACCACCGCGCGCGCGCCGAAGCCGATGCGGGTGAGGAACATCTTCATCTGCTCGGGCGTGGTGTTCTGCGCCTCGTCGAGGATGATGAAGGCGTTGTTGAGCGTGCGCCCGCGCATGAAGGCGAGCGGCGCGATCTCGATGCTGCCGCGCTCGAACAGCTTGCCGACGCGATCGAAGCCCATCAGGTCGTAGAGCGCGTCGTACAGCGGGCGCAGGTAGGGGTCGACCTTCTGCGCCAGGTCGCCGGGCAGGAAGCCGAGGCGCTCGCCCGCCTCCACCGCCGGGCGGGTGAGGATGATGCGCTCGACCACGTCGCGCTCGAAGGCGTCGACCGCGCTCGCCACCGCCAGATAGGTCTTGCCGGTGCCGGCCGGGCCGATGCCGAAGGTGATGTCGTGCTCCTGCATGTTGCGCAGGTACTCCACCTGGCGCGGCGTGCGCCCGTGCAGCTCGGTGCGCCGCGTCAGCAGCACCGGCGCGGGCTGGTCGTTTTCACCGCGGCTGGCGATCTCGATCAGGCCGAGCTGGACGTCGTCGAGCGACAGATCGCCGGGCAGAAAGCCAAGCTTCTCGCCGGCTTCCACCGCCGGGCGCACCAGCAGGATGCGGCTGACCTCTTCACGCTCCAGCGCTTCCACGGCGCAGGCGACTGCCAGATAGGTTTTGCCGGTACCGGCGGGGCCGATGCCGAAATTGATATCCCGGGTGCGGATGGCGCGGACATACTGTTGCTGATTTTCACCGCGGGGCCGAATATGGACCTTCTTGGTGCGGATGCTGACATCCATGGCGGTCTGG
>JBFGZP010000133.1:0-8595 GCA_041586695.1 Thauera sp. | reverse complement strand
TCGCCCGCATGGGCATGAGCCGCACCTTCCAGCACGTGAAGCTGCTGCCGACCATGAGCGTGCTCGAGAACGTCGCCATCGGCGCCCACCTGCGGGGCGACAAGGGCGTGCTCGAAGCGGCCTGGCATCTGGAGCGCGGCCAGGAGGCGCAGCTGCTGGCCGAGGCCGCGCGCCAGATCGAGCGTGTCGGGCTGGCCGAGCACATGTACGAGGAGGCCGGCGCGCTGGCGCTGGGCCAGCAGCGCATCCTCGAGATCGCCCGCGCGCTCACCTCCGACCCCTGCCTGCTGCTGCTCGACGAGCCGGCCGCCGGCCTGCGTTTCAAGGAGAAGCAGGCGCTCGCCGAGTTGCTGAAGAAGCTGCGCGGCGAGGGCATGGCGATCCTGCTCGTCGAGCACGACATGGACTTCGTCATGGGCCTGGTCGATCGGGTGGTGGTGATGGAGTTCGGCGAGAAGATCGCCGAGGGCCTGCCCGAGGACGTGCAGCGCGACCCGGCGGTGCTCGAGGCCTATCTGGGCGGGGTGGAGTGATGGCGAATGAGATGGCAAACGAGATGACGAACGACGCGACGAGCGCCACCGCGACGGCCGCGCCGCACACCAACACGGTGGCGAAGAGCGTGCTCGAGGTGAAGGGCCTGTGCGTGTCCTATGGCAAGGTCGAGGCGCTCACCAACGCCGAACTGACCGTGGGCGAGGGCCAGATCGTGACCGTGATCGGCCCCAACGGCGCGGGCAAGACGACGATGCTCTCGGCGATCATGGGGGTGCTGGGCTCGAAGGGGCAGGTGGCCTTCGACGGCACGGTGGAGATCGTGCCCGAGGTCGAGCGCATGGTCGCGCGCGGCATGAACCTGGTGCCGGAGAAGCGCGAGCTCTTTGGCGAGATGACGGTGGAGGACAACCTCGTGCTCGGCGCCTTCCAGCGCTACCGGATGGGTAAGCGCGACCACGCGCAGACGATGGAGGAGGTCTTTCACCTGTTCCCGCGCCTGCAAGAGCGCCGCGCACAGCTCGCCGGCACGCTCTCGGGCGGCGAGCGCCAGATGCTGGCGGTGGGCCGGGCGCTGATGGCCAAGCCCAGGCTGTTGATGCTCGACGAGCCCAGCCTGGGGCTGGCGCCGCTGATCGTGCGCGAGATCTTCCGCATCATCGCGGAGTTGAGACGGCGCGGGGTGTCGATCCTGCTCGTCGAGCAGAACGCGCGCGCCGCGCTGCAGGTGGCCGACTACGCCTACGTGCTCGAGACCGGCGAGATCGCGATGCAGGGCCCGGCGCACGAACTCGCCGACGACCCGCGCGTGATCGAGGCCTACCTCGGGCTCGGTGGCAAGCACCAGGCGATGCTGTCGACCTGAGCGGGCGCAGGCGGCCGACGCGGCCGCTGCAGGGTCCGCAGGGTCGGCGTCAGCCGACCTTCGGCAAAGAGGATTTGTCCGGCGCGTGTCGCCGGCGTGAAAGGGGAAGCACCATGGAAGCGCTGCACATCATCCAGGACGAGCACCAGTCGCTCGCCGGCATTCTTCACGCCATCCGCTACATGCTGAAGGAGATCGCTCAGGGCAAGCTGAAGCCGGACTTCGGCCTGCTGCGGGCGATGGTGCATTACCTCGACGCCTATCCGGAGAAGCGCCATCATCCGAAGGAAGACCAGTACATCTTCGCCCTGCTGAAGAAGCGCACCAGCGAAGGCGCCGACGCGATCGCCCACCTGGAGCACGAGCATGCTCACGGTGACGCCCGCATCAAGGCGCTGGAAGCGGCGATGCAGCAGTACGCCAGCGGCGCCGAAAACGGCTTCGAGCAGTTCTCGCAGGCCTTCGAGGCCTTTGCCGAGTTCTACCGCAAGCACATGATGCTCGAGGAGCGCGCGATCCTGCCGTTGGTGCGCAAGCACTTCACCGCGGAGGATTGGGCCGCCGCGAACGCGGGCTTTCGCAGCAACGCCGACCCGATGAGCGGCAGCGGCGAGGCGAGCACGCATGAGGACTTCCAGCGCATCTTCTCCCGCCTGGTGGCCGCGGCGCCGGCACCGATCGGCCTCGGTGCCGGGCCCTACAAGGACGACTGAAGGTGGTCGAGGGATAGGGCGCCCGCCGCGCGAGCCGCCTGGGATCCCCCGAGTTCTTGCGCCAGCCCGGGGCGCCGAATCCACTCCGCAGGGCGGCGATCGTGGCTGCATCGATTGCCCGCCACCATCAGCCCGAACCGGCTCGCCGGATTGCGTCGTGGCTTATGCCACATGTCACCATCGGGATGTTACGTTACGCTCCGAATGCCGCGACGGTGCTAGAATCCGCCGGGTAGATGCGGATTTCAAACTTCACACCCACACACCAATTGAGGAAAAGCATGAATAAAGGTGAATTCGTCGAGTCCCTGGCCGACCGTATGGATGTTTCCCGCGCTCAGGCCGATCGCGCCCTGTCTGCCGTGCTCGAAATCATCTCCGAGCAACTCGCCGCCGGCGAGAAGGTGGCTTTCACCGGCTTCGGCTCGTTCGAAGTTTCCAAGCGCGCTGCGCGTACCGGTCGCAACCCGCAGACCGGCGCAACGATCAAGATCGCTGCGTCCAGCGTGCCCAAGTTCGCCGCTGGCGCTACACTCAAGGCCCAGGTCAACGGCAAGTAATTCGCGGGCTCCCGCTTCGAAAGCGGGCCGGCGCCAAGCGGTGCCGGCCCGCTTTTTCCATTAATATCAGTTGTTTCTGCTGGCCCTACGCGACAATCTGAGGAAAACCCTTTATACTTGCCGCCGTTGTGCAATGCAGCAGCAGGGCCATAGTGGTTTGAAGAGCGGAACAGGATGTCCGCCGACCCGGCCCGAGGGACTGTAACCACAGCCCCATCGCCCCCGACCTCCCGCCGAACTCCATTCGTTCTTCCGATCGTCTGGCATCGTGACAACCGGTTGGTGCCGATGCGCGGTCGAACCGGCTATCGCCGATCGACCGGCCCACGCCCATCGCGCGCTTGTCGCCCTTGCGATCCGCCTGATGCTCCCGACTTCGCTCACCCGTGAAGTCGGCGCAGCGCGATGCCACGCGACCCGATCTTTCGGGTCCGAACTCGTCCGGCCACAAGCCGGCCAGATAGACAGGAAGAAACATATGACGTTCCAGAGCCTCGGCCTTGCCGAAGAACTCCAAAAAGCCATCGAACAAACCGGCTACACCACGCCCACCCCGGTGCAGACGCTGGCGATTCCCGCCGCCATCACCGGCGCGGACCTGCTGGTGTCGAGCCACACCGGCAGCGGCAAGACCGCCGCGTTCACGCTGCCCGCGCTGAACCGCCTCATCGACCGACGCTCCGCGCCGGGTTCCGGCCCGCGCGTGCTCGTGCTCACCCCGACACGCGAACTCGCCCAGCAGGTCGAGAAGGCCGTGCAGACCTATGGCAAGGCACTGCGCTGGCTCAATACCGCCTGCCTCGTCGGCGGCGCTCCGTTCTTCGCCCAGGTGAAACAGTTGCAGCGCCAGCCCGACGTCGTCGTCGCCACCCCGGGTCGCCTGCTCGATCACCTGAATCGCCGCAAGATTCGCCTTTCCGACATCGAGGTGCTGATCCTCGACGAGGCCGACCGCATGCTCGACATGGGCTTTGCCGAGGACATCGACACGATCGTCGCTGCCACCCCGGGCAAGCGCCAGACCCTGCTCTTCTCCGCCACGCTCGACGGCGTGGTCGGCAAGCTCGCCCAGCGCCTGACGCGTGATCCGCAGCGTATCGAGATCGAGGTCGCCAAGGAGGACCGCGGCAACATCGAGCAGCGCCTGATGTTCGCCGACGACATGGGCCACAAGAACCGCCTGCTCGAAGCCCTTCTGGGCACCGAGAAGCTGCAGCAAGCCCTGGTGTTTACGTCCACCAAGCGCAGTGCCGACGAGCTCTCGCTGAGCCTGCAGGAGAAGGGCTTCTCCGCCGCCGCCCTGCACGGCGACATGCACCAGACGCAACGCAACCGCACCCTCGATCGCCTGCGCCAGGGCCGCATTGGCGTGCTCGTGGCGACCGATGTCGCCGCGCGCGGCATCGATGTCGCCGGCATCAGCCATGTCATCAACTTCGATCCGCCGCGCCAGGCCGAGGATTACGTCCACCGCATCGGTCGTACCGGCCGCGCGGGTCGGGACGGTATCGCCATCACCCTGTCGGGGCCGCGTGAAACCGGCCTGATCCGCGCCATCGAGCGCTTCACCGGCGGTCGCCTTGAAGTCCACACCATCGCCGGTATGGAGCCGTCGCCGCGCAAGCCTTCGGGCCCGCGCCCGGCGAGCACCAGCCGTCGCTTCGGCAACGGCGGCGGCTACGGCCGTCCGGGCGGCGACAGCCGCCGCAGCGCGGGTGGCTATGGACGCGATGCCCAGCCGTCCGGCCGAGGTGATCGCGGCGGCTACGGTGATCGTCGCGAGCGCGGTTCGCGCTGAGGCGATCCGGCGCCGAAGGCGCAGCAGAAGAAATCCCGCCGCGGCGGGATTTTTTTCGTCGATTGCCTGCGCAGGTCCGGGCTCTCAGGGGGCCTTGCGCATCATGTGGGTCGGCAGCACGCCGCGCTCGCCATTGTCGAGCCTGACCTCGTAGGCCAGTTCCGGGCCCCGGGCGCCTGTTACCTGGCGGATCTTCGTGATCCTGCCGCGCATCCAGGCCGGGCCGTAGCGCGCATAGACCACCTCGCCCACGGCATACTGGCTTCGCGCAATCGGGGCGGGAACGGCCTGCGGCACCGCGGCCGGCGGCGCGGGCGCACGCCGGGCCGCCGGCGGGCTCGCCTTCTCGGGGCAAAGCACCTCCCATTGCTGCGAGATGCCGAGGCCGCCGCTGGCATTGTCGCGGCCGACGATTCGCCCGCTGGCGTCGCGCCAGCGCGTGCGTCCGCCGCCGATGTCGCTGTTGTCCCAGCGCCCGGCGAGCGTGTAGGTGTTGCCGTCGACCGGCGTGATGCGGCCGCGCGTGCAGTCGGCCGAGGCGCGATAGGTCTCTTGCGCCTCCGGACTCGCCAGCTCCCGCGCCGCGCAGCCAGTGTCGCCGGGGGACCAGTTGGCGCACCAGCCTTCGATCTCCTGGCGGGTGACGCGGGCGACCGCGACCGCGTTCGCGGTGCCGGCGCCGGTCAGGGAGGTGATGCTCGGCGCCCAGTGCTTGCTGCCGAGGGAGAGGTGGCCTGGTTCGGCGGCCGCGACGGTGCCCTGCAACGAGAGGCCTGCAATCGCCGCGAAGATGAGCGTTCGTCCATTCATCGTCTTCTCCCGACCCGGAACTCCCTGCTGCTTCCAATCTAGTACAGCGCTGCCCGTACGGCATGGATTTCGAGACGGCGATGGAGCCCTTGGCGGCGCGCTGCATGAGCGTAACGGCGCAGCCCGGGGCAGGGCTATGCGGCGCTACGATCACACCATCTGAAATCGAGGCGTTAAGCTGTCGACCACGCGGTCCGGGCGTCCAGACCGCAGCCCGCCCTGCCGCGCCCAAGGCCTCAGTTCAATCTGCAAGAGACGATCGATGTTGAAAAACTTCAGGGAATTCTTCAGTACCTTCGTCGCCCCCGCTGGCGACAAGCCCGACGCCCCCGACGAGCACGCCCTGCGGGTGGCGACGGCGGCGCTGCTCTTCGAGATGATGCGGGTCGATCGCGTGGTGGCGGAGGCCGAGCAGCAGGCGGTGCTCGACCTGCTCAGGCGGCGCTTCGCCCTCACCGAGGAAGAAACCAGTTCCCTGGCCGAACTGGCCGCGCGCGAGGCGCAGGAATCGACCGGGGACTACGCATTCACCTCGATCATCAACAAGGGATTCAGCGCCGAACAGAAGGTGCACGTGATCGAGATGATGTGGCAGATCGCCTACATCGACGGCCATCTCGACGCCCACGAGAACCACCTCATGCGCAAGATCGCCGACCTGCTCCACGTCGGCCACGGCGACTACGCGCTGGCCAAGCGGCGCGGCAGGGAGAAGGCGCGAGCGGGACAGGACCCCGCCCCGCATTGAGCATCGCCCCCGCGCCTGCAAAGGGGGGGCGCGCGCGAGCGACCCGCGCTCAGCGCGCCAGCAGCTTGACCAGGCCGTCGGCGGAATACAGTGGTTGGAGGCAGGTCGTGCCGCTGCAGACCCAGGCGGCGACCCCATCCGCTCCGGGCTTGTCCAGGACTGGCGGCAAATGTGCCGTGGCGGGCGGGATCGCGAAGCACATCGCGTCGGGCAGGTGCAGGCCCGCGAGCTGCTTGTGCCAGGTTTCGAGCTCGGCCTGCGGGCCGCGCAGCACGACCAGGGTGGGCGGGGCGAGGCGCTCGGCGAGTGCGAGCGCGAGGCTGGCGCAGCCCGCGGGGCTGCGGGCGAGGGTGCCGTAGAAGGCCTGCAGGCAGCGCTCCGCCGCTGCCAGGTAACGGCTCTCCCCGGTGAGGTGGCCGAGTCGCGCCAGGGCGCGCGCGGCCACGCCGTTGCCCGAACCGGTGGCGTTGTCGTGGATCGGCTTGGGCCGCTGGATCAGCGCCTCGTGGTCGTGGCGGGTGAAGTAGAAGCCGCCGTTGGCGCGGTCCTCGAAGCTGTCGAGCAAGGCGTCGGCGAGGTCCTCCGCGAACACCAGGTGCTCCGGTTCGAACCGCGTCTGCAGGGCCTCGAGCAGGGCGTCGATGAGGAAGGCGTGATCATCGAGGTAGGCATTGAGCCGGCCCGGCCCACCGGCACTGGTGGCGAGCAGCCGCCCCTGGCGCCACAGGTGCTTGCGGACGAACTCGAGCGCGCGCGCGGCCGACTCTCGCCAGTCGGCTCGATCGAAAACGCGCGCCGCGCGCATCATGCCGCCGATCATCAATGCGTTCCAGCTCGTCAGGATCTTGTGGTCCAGGCCCGGGCGCGTGCGCCGCTCACGCGCGGTGGCGAGGCGGGCGCGGGCTTCGGCAAGCATGGCCGGTGCGGCGTCCGCATCGATTCCCAGCTCCGTTGCGACCTCGCCCAGTGGCCGCGACACCGCGAGGTGCCAGTGCCGGCCCTCGAAGTTGGGCGGCCCGTCGAGGCCGTAGTGACGCTCGACCAGCGCGAACGCTTCGGGTGCGAGCAGGGCGCGGATCTCCTCGCGGTCCCAGACGTAGAAGCGCCCTTCCGCGCCCTCGGAGTCGGCGTCGAGGGCACTGTAATAGCCGCCCTCGGGCGCCTGCATCTCGCGCATCACCCAGCCGGCCGTGTCCTCGGCGACGGCGCGGAACATCGGCCCGCCACCGGCCTGCCAGGCTTCGGCATACAGCGCGAGCAGCGGGCCGTTGTCGTAGAGCATCTTCTCGAAATGCGGGATCAGCCAGCGCGCGTCGGTACTGTAGCGGCAGAAGCCGCCGCCGAGCTGGTCGAAGAGGCCGCCTTCGGCCATGCGCTCGAGGCTGAGCAGTGCCATGTCGCGCGCGGCGTCGTCGCCGGTGCTGCGATAGCGATGCAGGAGGAAGGCGAGATCCGCCGGGCGCGGGAACTTGGGCGCGTCGCCGAAGCCGCCGAAGCGGGCGTCGAAGCTTGTGGCCAGCAACTCGCGCAGGTGCGCGAGCGGCTGGGCGTCGAAGTCGGAATGGTGGCTGGCGCCGCCCGCCGAGGCCGCGCGCGCGAGCGCCGCCCGGACGGCGGCGTTCTGCTCCTCGATCGCGAGGCGCTTGTCGCCGAATGCCTCGGCGACGCGTTGCAGGATATCGGCAAAGCCCGGCAGGCCGGGGCGCCCCTGGCGAGGGAAATAGGTACCGCCGAAGAAGGGCGTGCCGTCCGGGCTCAGGAACATCGTCAGCGGCCAGCCCCCGGCGCGCTGGGCCAGCATCTGGTGCGCGCTCTGGTAGATCTGGTCGAGGTCGGGGCGCTCCTCGCGGTCGACCTTGATGTTGATGAACAGGGCGTTCATCAGCGCGGCCACTTCGGCGTCCTCGAAGGACTCGTGCGCCATGACGTGGCACCAGTGACAGGCCGAATAGCCGATCGACAGCAGGATCGGGCGTTCGAGCCGGCGCGCCTGTGCCAGCGCGTCGTCGCACCACGGCCACCAGTCGACCGGGTTGTCGGCGTGCTGCTGCAGATAGGGTGAGGTTTCGGCGGCAAGGTGATTGGACATCGGAGCGATCCTCGAATCGATTTTGCAGACCCTTGCGCGAAGCTGCCCTGGTGCGAGCGGCCGCATCGTGGAGCGAAAAGTGCGCCGCAGGGCAAAGTAGGCCGCCTGCGCCTTCCTGCAAGCGCGCCGCGGGGGAATCGCTCGGTGCCTTGGCTGGCGCTCGACGGCCCTCGGGCGCGCGACATCCGGGGAGGGGTCGCCTTCGTACCTGACTAAAATACTCGGGAAATGGTTCCGTCGCTGGCGCGTACGGTGGGCGAGGCCCGGGACCGAGTCGAGTTCGTAATTCCTTCTACATGATGATACGCTTATATACACTCGTGGGCGCCGGTTGGCCAATCCACTCGATCCGCAGGGGGAAAAGATGAAGAATTTGCTCTTTCGTACGCTCGCATCCGCGGTCGTCGCGTTCGCCGCGGCGCCGGTTGCCGCCGACGACGGCGGACTGCTCGCGGAAGCCCGCGGCGTGGCTGCGAGCATCCCGCCCCGCCTGCTCGCCGTCCTGCAGCAGGAGATG
>JBFGZP010000132.1:0-8610 GCA_041586695.1 Thauera sp. | reverse complement strand
TGCCGCGCAGCTTGCCGTTGACCTGCAGCACGAGTTCGAGCTCATCCTGGACCAGCGCCGCCTCGACCGGCTCCGGCCACTTGACGTCGACGATGTCGCTGCCGAAACCGCAGTCCTGCCAAAGGGCGTGGGAAATGTGCGGGGTGATCGGCGAGAGCAGGCGCAGCAGGATCGACAAGCCCTCCTCGGCGACCTCGGCATGTGCGGAGGCGTCGTCGCGCGGCGCCCGCTCGAGCGCGTTGAGGATCTTCATCGCCGCGGAGACGACGGTGTTGAACTGATGCTTGCCGAAATCGTAGCTCGCCTGCTTGAGGTGCGTGTGCACCTCGCGCCGTACCTCGGCCAGCGCTGCCGGCAGGTCGCCCGACGGCAGCGTGCGCGCGGCCGGCAGCGCGGCGCGGACCTCGCTGGTGAAGGCGTGGCCGAAGTTCCAGACGCGGCGCAGGAAGCGCGAGGCGCCCTCGACGCCCGAGTCGGACCACTCGAGTTGCTGGTCTGGGGGCGAGGCGAAGATGATGAACAGGCGCGCGGTGTCCGCGCCGTACTGGTCGATCAGGGCCTGCGGGTCGACGCCGTTGTTCTTCGATTTGGACATCTTCTCGGTGCCGCCGATGACCACGGGCTGGCCGTCGGCGACATGGGTCGCGGCGACGATGCGGCCGCGTTCGTCGCGTTCGATGCTGACGTCGGCCGGATTGATCCACTGCTTCTTGCCGCCGTCGAGATCACGGTAATAGGTCTCGGCCACCACCATGCCCTGCGTGAGCAGGTTGGTGAAGGGCTCGGAGGCCTGTACCAGGCCGCAGTCACGCATCGCGCGGGTGAAGAAGCGCGAGTAGAGCAGGTGCAGGATGGCGTGCTCGATGCCGCCGATGTACTGATCGACCGGTGCCCAGTAGTTCACCCGCGGGTCGACCATGGCGCCTGCGCTGTCCGCGCAGGCGTAGCGCAGGAAGTACCATGAGGACTCCACGAAGGTGTCCATGGTGTCGGTTTCGCGCTTCGCCGCCTTGCCGCACTTCGGGCAGCTGCAGTCGTAGAACGCGGCCATCTTGGCCAGCGGCGAGCCACGGCCGGTGATCTCGACGTTCTCGGGCAAGACCACCGGCAGCTGATCGTCGGGTACCGGCACGTCGCCGCAATCGCCGCAGTGGATCATCGGGATCGGGCAGCCCCAGTAGCGCTGGCGCGAAATGCCCCAGTCGCGCAGGCGGTACTGCACGCGCTTCTCGCCCAGGCCCTTGTTTTCGAGGTCGGCCGCGATCGCATCGACCGCGTCCTGGAAGTGCAGACCGTCGTACTTGCCGGAATTGACCAGGCGGCCCTGTTCCGCATAGGCATCGACCCACGGCGCGACGGTGTTCTCGTAGGCGCCACGCGGCGAACCCACGACCATCTTGATCGGCAGCCGGTATTTGAGGGCGAAGGCGAAGTCGCGCTCGTCGTGCGCGGGAACCGCCATCACCGCGCCTTCGCCGTAGCCCATCAGCACGTAGTTGGCGACCCACACCGCGAGGTACTCGCCGGTGAGCGGATGCACCACGCGCAGCCCGGTGGGCATGCCCTTCTTCTCCATCGTCGCGAGTTCCGCTTCGGCGACGCCGCCATGCTTGCACTCGTATACGAAGGCGGCCAGCTCCGGATTGCTCGCGGCAGCCTGGGCTGCAAGCGGGTGCTCGGCGGCGACGGCGACGTAGGTGGCGCCCAGCAGGGTGTCGGCGCGGGTGGTGAAGACCTTGAGCACGCCTGAGCTGCCGATCGTCGACAGGTCGTAGGGGAAGTGCACCTCGACGCCCTCGGAGCGGCCGATCCAGTTCTTCTGCATCAGCTTTACCTGCTCGGGCCAGCCGGGCAGGTGGTCGAGCGCCTGCAGCAACTCGTCGGCGTAGGCGGTGATCTTCATGTAGTACATCGGGATCTCGCGCTTCTCGACCAGCGCACCGGAGCGCCAGCCGCGGCCGTCGATGACCTGCTCGTTGGCGAGCACGGTTTCGTCGACCGGATCCCAGTTCACCGTGCCGAGGCGCTTGTAGATCAGCCCCTTCTCGAACAGGCGGGTGAACAGCCACTGCTCCCAGCGGTAGTACTCGGGCGTGCACGTGGCGAGCTCGCGCGACCAGTCGATGGCAAAGCCCAGGCGCTTGAGCTGCGCCTTCATGTACTCGATGTTGGCGTAGGTCCACTTGGCCGGCGGCACGTTGTTCTGGATTGCGGCGTTCTCGGCCGGCATGCCGAAAGCGTCCCAGCCCATCGGCTGCAGCACGTTGAAGCCGCGCATGCGGTGGAAGCGCGCAAGGACGTCACCAATCGTGTAGTTCCGCACGTGCCCCATGTGCAGCTTGCCCGACGGGTAGGGAAACATCGACAGGCAGTAGTACTTGGGCTTGCCGGCGTCCTCGGTGACGCGGAAGGCATCGGTGGATTCCCAGTGCTGCTGGGCGGCCAGTTCAATGGCTGCGGGCTGGTATTTGTCCTGCATGGGCGAGGGGGCGGGCTTCAAGGCGTTGAAAACGCGAAAGTATAGCCCGAAGCAGGAGCGAGGCGCTTGCCACCGGACGTCGTCGCGAGCTTCGGGGCGGGCTGAATTGCCGCCCTGCCCACCTTCGTGCAGGCGTTCAGGGGGAAAAAGGATGGCATCCGGCGCGGGCCGGATGCCGAATCCCCAGTGAAGGAGAGGGAGGGAGCTTTATTTTCGCGCCGGCCGAGGCCGGCACGCAGGGACGCGGCCCCCGCGGAGGCGTCAGATCGCCTTGCGCTGACAGCGGGTGTTGCGCTGCCAGCCGAGGTGCAGCGCCGAGAATATGTCTTCCAGGGCCAGCAGCGGCAGACGCCACATCCGGTTCTGGCTGCGCACCAGCGACGACACGCGTGGCGCGCACAGGCTGACCTTGTCCTTGTCGAGCAAACGCAGGAAGCCGCTCATCGCCGCGCTCCAGTATTCCGAGTTGCCAACCCAGCCGGTATCGGCTGTGGCTTCGCGCACCGCCTTGTGCCACAAGACTTCTGCGCGTTCGATCGAGACGCCCGCCTTATGGGCGTACCAGGGTAGTAGTTTCGGCGTTTTCATGATGTTTCTCCTGTGGGCCGGATCACGGCCACCTCGCCCGGGGACATCTTCCGGGCCTTCGTCCGGGCAATATTGTTGTGGTGCAGTAAATATTCTAAAGCTGTGTTGAAACCTATCTTACGTGCAGTTCGTCCCTGAATACGTGAAATAGTTCGTCCAGACTTCGAACAAAATGTTGCTGTGCACAATTTCACCTTAAACCACTGCCGGGCCGCCTACAAGCACGCGTGGTGTTTTTGCAACAAGTGTTGTTATGTTGCTGCTCTGCCCTCCGAGGGGGCTCCCGCCGGCCCACGGGCGAAGGCGGTCTACAATGGTTGCCCACAGAGGAATCCCGATGTCGAACCTGCTCGCCAATCTCAATACCGAACAACTCCAGGCTGTCACCCTGCCGCCGCAGCACGCGCTGATTCTGGCCGGCGCCGGCTCGGGCAAGACCCGGGTGCTGACCACCCGGATCGCCTGGCTGATCCAGTCGGGCCAGGTCGACCCCGCGGGCGTCCTCGCCGTCACGTTCACCAACAAGGCCGCGAAGGAGATGCTCGCGCGCCTGTCGACCATGCTTCCGGTCAGCACCCGCGGCATGTGGATCGGTACCTTCCACGGTCTGGCAAACCGTCTGCTGCGCGCCCATCACCGCGATGCGGGCCTGCCGCAGCTGTTTCAGATTCTCGACTCGGCCGACCAGCTTGCCGCCATCAAGCGCCTGCTCAAGGCGCTGAACGTCGACGACGAGAAGTTTCCGCCGCGCGAATTGCAGCACTTCATCAATGGCCAGAAGGAGGCCGGCGTCCGCCCGCATGCGGTCGAGGCCTGGGACGACTACACCCGCCAGCGCGTCCAGCTTTACCAGGAGTATGAGGCGCAGTGCCAGCACGAGTCGGTTGTGGATTTTGCCGAGTTGCTGTTGCGCAGCTACGAATTGCTCGAGCGCAACGAACCGGTGCGACGTCACTATCAGCGCCGTTTCCGCCACATCCTGGTCGACGAGTTTCAGGACACCAACCGTCTGCAGTACCGCTGGCTGAAGATGTTCGCCGACGAGGGCCGCGAGGGCGGCGCAGCGATGTTCTGTGTCGGTGACGACGATCAGAGCATCTACCGCTTCCGCGGTGCCGAAGTGGGCAACATGCGCGATTTCGAGCGCGAGTTCGCGGTGCACAACGTCATCCGCCTCGAGCAGAACTACCGTTCGCGCGGCAACATCCTGGATGCGGCCAACGCCATCATCCGCAACAACACCAACCGCCTCGGCAAGACCCTGTGGACGGACCAGGGCGCCGGCGAGCCGATCCGCGTGTTCGAGTCCTTCTCGGACGGCGACGAGGCGCGCTGGATCGTCGAGGAGATCCAGTCTTTGGTGCGCGAGGGCGGCCTGCGCGCCGAGGTCGCGCTGCTGTACCGTTCGAACGCGCAGTCGCGCGTCCTGGAGCATCAGTTGTTTGCCGCCGGCATCCCCTACCGGGTGTATGGGGGGCTGCGATTCTTCGAGCGCCAGGAGATCAAGCACGCGCTCGCCTATCTGCGCCTGATCGCCAACCCGGACGACGACACCGCGTTCGCGCGCGTGGTGAATTTTCCCACCCGCGGCATCGGCGCGCGCTCGATCGAGGCGCTGCAGGATGCGGCTCGCACCTTCAACACCAGCCTGTACGCCACCGTGCCCCACCTGAGCGGCAAGCCCGGCACGACGCTGGGCCAGTTCGTGCGCCTGATCGAGGACATGCGCCGCGATACCGCCCGCCTGGCGCTGCCCGAACTTGTTGACCATGTGCTCGACACCTGTGGGCTGCGCGCGCACTACAAGGCCGAGAAGGAGGGGCGGGACCGCCTGGAGAACCTCGACGAACTGATCAACGCCGCCGCCAACTTCCTCGCCGAGTCGCAGGCCGACGAAGAGGCGATGGCACAGTCACACGCCCTGCTTGCCGATTTTCTCGCCCACGCCTCGCTCGAGGCCGGCGACCACCAGGCCGACCAGGGCGCGGACGCGGTTCAGCTGATGACGGTGCATTCGGCCAAGGGGCTGGAGTTCAACGTCGTCTTCGTCTCGGGCCTGGAAGAAGGCCTCTTTCCCCACGAGAACAGCATCCTCGAGGCCGACGGCCTGGAGGAGGAGCGCCGCCTAATGTACGTGGCGGTGACGCGTGCGCGTGAGCGCCTCTACGTGTCCTTTGCCCAGAGCCGGATGCTGCATGGCCAGACGCGCTACAATCTGCGCTCGCGCTTTCTCGAGGAAATCCCGGCCGGCCTGGTGAAGTGGCTCACGCCGCCCAACCCGCGCTCGGCCGCCGGCGGGGCGATGGGCGGCATGGGTGGCGGCTACTTCAAGCCGTCGTCGACGCCGCAGGTCCAGCGCGCCCCGCGGCCGAGCTTCGCGCAGCTGCCGGGCGGGCTTCGCATCGGCCAGTCGGTGAGCCACGCGAAGTTCGGCCAGGGCGTGATCGTCGCCGCCGAGGGCAGCGGGGGCGACGCCAAGGTACAGATCAATTTCGGCCCGGCCGGCGTGAAGTGGCTGCTGCTGGGCGTGGCCAAGCTCACGCCGGCCTGATCCACGCTCAGGATGCCGCCTCGCGCTCCGGCGTGGCGCTGATGCGGTGGATCGAAAGGTCGGCGCCGGCGAATTCGGCTTCGGCGTCGAGCCGCAGGCCCATGAGGAGCTTGAGCGCACCGTAGATCACCACGCCACCGCTGAAGGCGATGACCACGCCCAGCGCGGTGCCCGCCAGCTGGGCGCCGAGGCTGACGCCGCCCACCCCGCCCAGCGCCTCGGCGCCGAAGATCCCGGCGGCGATGCCGCCCCAGGCGCCGCAAACCCCGTGCAGCGGCCAGACGCCGAGCACGTCGTCGATCTTCCAGCGGTTCTGGGTCAGCGTGAACAGGTACACGAAGAGGGCTCCGGCGATGGTACCGACCGCGAGCGCACCAAGCGGGTGCATCAGGTCCGAGCCGGCGCACACGGCCACCAGGCCGGCGAGCGGTCCGTTGTGCACGAAGCCCGGGTCGTTGCGGCCGACGACCAGCGCGGCGAGCGTGCCGCCGACCATGGCCATCAGCGAATTGATCGCCACCAGGCCATTGACCGCTTCGAGCTTCTGCGCGCTCATGACGTTGAAGCCGAACCAGCCGACCGTCAGGATCCATGCCCCGAGGGCAAGAAAGGGAATGCTCGAGGGCGGGTGCGCCGACATCGCTCCGCTCTTGTGATAGCGGCCGTGACGTGCGCCGAGCAGCAGCACCGCCGCAAGCCCGATCCAGCCACCGACGGCATGCACGACCACGCTGCCGGCGAAATCGTGAAAGGGGGCGCCGAACTGCTGTTCGATCCATGCCTGCCAGCCGAAGTTGCCGTTCCAGGCCATGCCCTCGAACAGCGGGTACAGCAGGCCGACGGTAAAGAAGGTGGCGAACAGCTGCGGATTGAATTTCGCCCGCTCGGCGATGCCGCCCGAGACGATCGCCGGAATCGCCGCGGCGAAGGTAAGCAGGAAAAAGAACTTCACCAGGTCGTAGCCGCTTCCGCTGACGAGTTGTCCGGCGCCGACGAAAAAGCTGGTGCCGTAGGCCACGGTATAGCCGACGAAGAAGTAGGAGATGGTCGACACGGCGAAGTCGGTGAGGATCTTCACCAGTGCGTTGACCTGGTTCTTCTTGCGCACGGTACCGAGCTCGAGAAACGCGAAGCCGGCGTGCATGGCGAGCACCATGATCGCGCCCAGCAGCACGAAAAGTACGTCGGCGGAGGTCTTGAATTGCTCCATCGGTCTGCTCCAGTTGAACTGGAGCCGACGAAAGCACGCGACGTGCCAGCCGGAGCAGCCTATATATATCAGCAGCTTGCGGATCCGGCGCCTCATTTCGATGCGCAAAGCGCCCTGAATTGGTGCAGTCAGGACTGGCCAAGCACCTGCTTGGTGCCAGCAATGCACTCGATCGATGCGTTGCACGGAAACGGGGCGGCTGCCCGCTCAGACGCCGTACTTTCGCGCCAGGGTGTCGTGCAGTGCGACGAATTCGTGCGACAGCTTGTGCCTCGGATCGAGGTGGATCATCGGCTTCGCCTGCTCGTGCGATTCCCTGATCTTCACCGACGCCGACAGGTAGGGCTCGAGCACCGGCAGGCCTTCGTCGATGAGTTCCTGGACGATCTTTTGCGGCAGGCTCGCGCGCGGCTGGAACTGGTTCACCACGATGCCTTCGACATTGAGGTCGCGGTTGTGGTCGCTGCGGATCTCTTCAACGTTTTCCAGCAGGGAGTAAAGCGCACGGCGCGAGAACTCGTCGCAGTCGAACGGGATCAGGCAGGCATTGGCCGCGATCAGGGCCGAGCGCGTATAGAAGTTGAGCGCAGGCGGCGTGTCGATGAAGATGCAGTCGTAATCCTGCGCCAGTTCGTCGAGGGCGTCGCGCAGCTTGTAGATCTTGTAGCGCGATTCGAGCTTGGTCTGCAGATCCTCGAGTTGCGGGTGCGAGGGCATCACGTGCAGGCGTTCGAAAGGGCTCTCGACGATGAACTCGGTGGTGGCGCGCGGATTGAGCTTGAAGTTCAGGGCCTGATCGAAGAAGCCGGCCAGCGTCGTCTCCAGTTCGTCGCCGCCTGTGCCGAGCAGGTACTGGGTGGAATTGCCTTGCGGATCGAGATCCACCACCAGCGTGCGCTTGCCCTGCTGCGCACTGATCGCGGCCAGGTTGCAGGTGATGGTCGACTTGCCCACGCCGCCCTTCTGGTTGAACACCACACGTCGCATCTGTCGTCTCCCCACGTTGTAGCGCGCATTCTGCCAAAAAAAAGCACCCCCCGCCGGGGCTTGCGCGACCCGGCGCCAACCGGCGGCAGGGCCGCGGTCGTTGCTTCCCCTGCCAAAGCCGTCGCGGCTGCGCTAAACTGCCGCGACGTCAACCGCAGCAGTTTCCGCGCGACGAGCGCGATAAAAACAACCCACCGAAAAGAAGCCACTCGCAATGACGTGAATCCCGCCCATGCGATTTCCGCATGAGTGCACTGCGTGGCTTGTGCCGCGCGTACATCAATAACGTATACCTCATCGTTCAAAGAGGGGAGACCATGGATCAGGATTTCATCGCCGCGGCGCTGGACTATCACCGTTCACCGACGCGCGGCAAGATTTCGGTCGTGCCGACCAAGAGCCTCACCAACCAGCGCGATCTCGCACTGGCCTATTCGCCCGGTGTGGCCCACGCCTGCGACGCCATCGTCGCCGACCCGGGTGCCGCCTTCGAGCTCACCAGCCGGGGCAACCTGGTCGGCGTCGTCACCAATGGCACCGCCGTGCTCGGCCTCGGCAACATCGGCCCGCTGGCGTCCAAGCCGGTGATGGAGGGCAAGGGCTGCCTGTTCAAGAAATTCGCCAACATCGACGTCTTCGACATCGAGCTGGCCGAGAACGACCCCGACAAGCTGATCGAAATCATCGCCGCCCTCGAGCCCACGCTCGGCGGCATCAACCTCGAGGACATCAAGGCGCCCGAATGCTTCTATATCGAGAAGAAGCTGCGCGAGCGCATGAAGATCCCCGTCTTCC
>JBFGZP010000131.1:0-8783 GCA_041586695.1 Thauera sp. | reverse complement strand
GCGGAGGCGCACACGAGATCGGTGCCGGCGAGGGCCTCGTCGCCGAGGTCGCGCAGGTCGATGCGACGCGTGCGCGCGCTCACGCGAAGACCTTCGGCGTCGCACAGGCTCACCACGGCATCGTGCGCGCGGGCGAGCAGGGCAGGGTCGTGATCGAGCAGCTGCCAGCGCTGCCGTCCGGGCAGGCGGGGCGCGAGGTGGATCGGATTGGCGCCGCAGCCGGTGCCGAGATCGGTGAGCACCAGGCAGCCCTTCCCGGCGGCGCGGCGCTCGCGCAGCCAGGCCGCCGCCCGATCGGTGAGGTTCTTGGCGCGGGCAGCGGCGTCGGCCGGGGCTCGCAGAGCGAGCCAGTCGGTGCTGAAGGTCGCCTCGGGATGGGGGAGCGCCGATTCGGCGCCCTCGCACGTCGGCACTGCACCGCGGTCATGGGCGCTTGCGGTCCCATTCGGGGCACTGTCGGTCGAAACGAAGCCAGATGATGGCCTTGCCGGCGCCGGATTACTCATGCGGCATCCGCCAGCAGGGCGGCGGCAAAGGCATGGCCGGCCGGCTCCCAGCCGCGCAGGCCGAGGCGTGCCTGGCGTGCGCCGTCGCGCAGGCGGTGCCGCAGCGCGGGGCCTTCGAGCAGGGATCGCAATGCTTCGGCGAGCGCATCGACATCACCCGGTGGGACCTGCAACCCGGCGCCAGGCGGCAGGATTTCGGCCAGTGCGCCGCCGCGGGTGGTGAGCACCGGCAGGCCGAAAGCAAGGGCCTCGGTAACGACCATGCCGTAGCCCTCGAACCACGACGGCAGCACGAACAGGTCCGCACCGGCGTAGGCCTGACCGAGCGCGTCATGGGCTTGTTCGCCGCACAAGCGGATGCGTCCGGCCAGCCCGCGTGCGGCGATCGCGGTTGCCACGCGATCGGCATGGACGGGGTCGCGGGCGAGGCTGCCGATGCAGTCACAGGACCAGGCCAGGTGCTCGATGCGGGCGAGGGCTTCGACGAGGAGCAGATGCCCCTTGCGCGGCGTCAGCGTGGCGACGCAAAGCAGCTGCGGCACCTCATGATCGGCTGCCGCCAGCGGCGACGGGGCGGCGCCCGGCTCGACCACGGTGATGCGTTCGGCTGCGACGCCGTAGTCGGCAAGCCGACGCGCGGTGAAGGCGCTGGTAGTGATGATGCTGGACAGCGCCGAGAGCGCGAGGCGTTCGCTCGCGAACAGGGCCGCCTTGTCGGCCTCGCCCAGCCCGGTCTCGTCGGCGAGCGGGTGGTGGATCAGGGCGGTGATCGCGAGCCGGTCGACATGCGCGGCGACGATATCGGGCAGTCCGCCCAGCACCAGGCCGTCGATCACGACCCGCGAGCCGTCGGGCAGGCTCGCGAGCGCGCGCTGCAGCGACTGGCGGGCACCTGGGTCGGGGATCGGAAAGCGCCCGGCGAGGCCGACGACCTCGACTTCCCAGCCCCGCGTGCGCAGCGCGGCGACGATGCGCGCATCGTAAATGTAGCCGCCGGTGAGCTGGGCCGGATCGCCCGCGACGACGAAGCTGCAGCGCAGGCTCACAGCCTGCCCTCGTAGCTGGCCCAGGCAAGGTGCGATTCGTGCAGGGTCACGCTCAGGGCGTCGAGCCCGCGTCCGCCGTCGCCGAGGCGGCCGTCGCGGATCGCCGTCGCCATGCGATCGAAGACGACGCGCGCCATGAATTCGGTGGTGGTGTTGCGCCCGGCAAAGACGGGCTCATCGTCGAGATTGCGGTAGTTGAGCTCGGCGAGCAGCTCATGCAGGACCGTGCCCGCCAGGCCGATGTCGACCACCAGGCCGTCGGCGTCCAGTTCGGCGCGCTTGAATCCGACGTCGATGACGTAGGTGGCGCCGTGCACGCGTTGCGCCGGCCCGAATATCTCGCCGCGAAAGCTGTGGGCGATCATGATGTGGTCGCGAACGGTAAGGCTGTACATGGCGTTCTTCCCGGCTGGATCGATGGATTCGGGCGAGCCGCGGCTCAGGCGCCCGGGTAGCGGATACGGTGGCACAAGGTCCCGGCCGGATCGGTGGCAAGGCGCGGCATCAGCTCGGGAAGCTCGGCAAAGTCGCTTTCGCCGCTCACCAGGGCGTCGAGGCAGGGATCGACGAGCAGCGAGAGCGCCACTTCCAGCCGCCTGCGGTGGGTCCAGCGGGGTGCGCGCTCGGGTGGAATCGAGCCGACCTGGCTGGAGCGGATCGTCAGCCTTCGGGAATGAAAGGCTTCGCCCAGCGGCAGGCCGACGTCCTGCCGGCCGAACCAGCTCAACTCGATGACGGTCGCCTCCTGGCCCGCCAGGCGCAGCGCCGTGCGCAGGCCGGCCGGACTGCCGCTGGCGTGGATCACGCGGTCGCATTCGGTGCTCGCTGCCTCGGGCGTGCGCAGGCTCAGGCCGAGCGCGGCGGCCAGCGCGGCGCGCCCGGGGTCGATGTCGACGAGCTCGACGCGCGTGGCGGGAATCCTGGCGCACAGCCAGGCCACGAGCGTGCCGACGACGCCGGCGCCGATCACGGCGATGCGATCACCCACCGCCGGGGTGCTGTCCCAGGCTGCGTTGAGCGCGGTTTCCATGTTTGCGGCGAGCACGGCACGGGCGGGCGGCAGACCTTCGGGCAGCGGGACGACCGCCGCGGCCGGCACGACGTAGCGGGTCTGGTGCGGATACAGGCAGAACACCGGCCGGCCCAACAAGGCCTCGGCGGCTTTGCCGCAGCCGACTTCCACCATGCCGACGCTGGCATAGCCGTACTTCACCGGGGCGGGGAAGTGGCCGGCCTGAAACGGCGCGCGCATGCGCTCGACCTCGCTCTCGGGCACCAGGCCGCGGAACACGAGACTCTCGGTGCCGCGACTGATCGCGCTGTAGAGTGTGCGGACCTGTACTTCGTCCGTGCCGGGTGCGGGCAAGGCCTCATGGCGCAACGCACCTCGGCCGGGGGCGAGCGTCCAGAACGCCTGGGCCGGGTTTTCGGGCATGAACTCCTTCCTTCGCGCGATTGACTAACATGCGTTGCCGATGGCACTGGCGACGACAGCATGAAATATACAGGCGCCGTGGCTGAGTCGGAGTCGGCAAGCGGCTTCGAGTTCCGCGGCTTGCCGACAGCCTCCTGCACTCGCGCGGCGCGGCGCCCGACGCGACGATGTCGAATGCGCAGGACATTTCTACCCAGGGTGGGCCAGATTGGGACCAGGTAAACGATCCGATACACGCGTGTCAGCGCTCCCGCTGGCGTGGCTGGAACTGGCGACGGGGCTGGTCGTCGTCGTCGGGGCGGCGGGGTGGGCGCAGGCGGAACTCGGGGTCGCGGACTCGGTCCTGCCCGTCGCCGCCACCGTGTATGCGGTGATGGCGGTGATCGTCGCCCAGTTCTGGCAGCCGCCGCAGCGCTCGCTCGGGGCGGCGAACCGCGTCACGCTGTTTCGCGGCGCGCTCGTTGCGCTTGCCACCGGCGCGCTGTCCAGCCCGCAGACGCTGGCTGCGCACGTGTGGGTCTTCGCCGGGCTGGCTGCTATGGCCTTGTTCCTCGACGGCGTCGACGGCTGGGTGGCGCGGCACGGCGGCGCAGCGACCGCCTTCGGGGCACGCTTCGACATGGAGCTCGACGCCTTCTTCATCCTGGTGCTTTGTTCGGCGCTGCTCGTGCTCGGCAAGGCCGGCCCCTGGGTCCTGGCGATCGCCGCGATGCGTTACGTCTTCCTCGCGTCGATGAAGGTCTGGCCCTGGCTCCGCGCGTCGCTGCCCGACAGTTTCCGGCGCAAGCTCGTGTGTGTGTGGCAGGTGGCGACGCTGCTGGTGTGTTTGCCACCCTGGCTCGGCGAGGAATTCGCCCGGGCCCTGCTGCTGCTGGCGCTGGCCTTGCTTGGATGGTCGTTCGCATGCGACATCCGCTGGCTGCATCGCCGTCACTTGCGCCTCGGCGCACCCACCGACCCCACGTCCGGGCCTTGATGGCCGGACACCAACGAAAAGGACCGCAGACATGAGCATTCCCGGCAAATCCTTACGTCATTCCTGGGCCGTACTCGGTGCCCTCACCCTCCTCGGCCTCGGCGCAAGCGCACCGGTTGCCGCCGAGCCACGGACATACGAGATCGACCCCGACCACTTCGCCATAGGCTTCGAGATCGAGCATCTCGGCTACGCGAAAGTGCTGGGCCTGTTCCTGAAGGCGACCGGGCAATTCGTCTATGACGAGGAGACGCGCACGCTGAGCTCGGGACGGGTGGTGGTCGCAGCGGACAGCGTCTTCAGCAACCACGACAGGCGCGACAAACACGTGCGTGACGACGATTTCCTCGATGTGAAGCGCCATCCGGAGATCGTCTTCGAGGCGACCGGGCTGCAATGGACGAACGAGCGCGAAGGCAAGCTTGCCGGCAATCTCACGCTGCTCGGCCAGACTCGGCCGGTGACGCTGGAGGTGAGCCTGAACAAGGCGGCTACCTACCCCTTCGGCCACCGCAAGCACACCCTCGGGGTGTCTGCGCGCACCACCTTGCTGCGCAGCCAGTGGGGCATGAGCTACGGCGTGGACCGCGACATGGTGGGCGACGAGGTCGGACTCAGCCTGGAGTTCGAGGCGCTGCGGCAGTAGGCACGAAGCCCCGCCAATCAACCGCCGATGTAGGACATCTCGATCTTGCGCAGGCCGGCGGTTTCGGTGGTGCGGATTTCGGAGTAGCGATCCTCGCGATCCTGCCACACCGTGGCGATCGCCGCGTCGAGCCGGGCGTCGTCGGCGCCTTCGCGCAGCAGGCCGCGCAGGTCGTGGCCGGACTGCGCGAACAGGCAGGTGTAGAGCTTGCCCTCGGTGGACAGGCGGATGCGGGTGCAGGTCGAGCAAAAGGCCTGCGTCACCGACGAGATCACGCCGATCTCGCCGCCGCCGTCGCGGTAGCGCCAGCGCTCGGCGACCTCGCCCTCGTAGTTCGGGTCGATGGTTTCGAGCGGAAACTGGCGATCGATGCGGGCAATGACCTCGCGCGAGGGCAGCACCTCGTCCATTTTCCAGCCGTTGGAGGCGCCCACGTCCATGAATTCGATGAAGCGCAGGATGTGGCCGCTGTGGCGGAAGTACGCCGCCATCGGCTCGATGTCCTGATCATTGGTTCCGCGCTTGACCACCATGTTGATCTTGATCGGCCCGAGGCCCGCGTCGCGGGCCGCGGCGATACCTTCGAGCACGCGCTCCACCGGGAAGTCGGCGTCGTTCATACGGCGGAAGGTTGCATCGTCGAGCGCGTCGAGACTCACGGTGACGCGGTGCAGGCCGGCGTCCTTCAGCCTGGCGGCCATTTTCGGCAGCAGCACGCCGTTGGTGGTCAGGGTGATCTCCACGCCCTCGAGGCGGGCGAGCATCTCGATCAGGCGCTCGATGTTCTTGCGCAGCAACGGCTCGCCGCCGGTGATGCGCAGCTTCCTGACGCCGCGGGCGACGAACAGCCGGGCCACGCGGAGAATTTCTTCGAAGCTGAGCAGCTCGCGGCGTGGCAGGAAGGCGTAGTTGTCGTCGAAGACTTCACGCGGCATGCAGTACACGCAGCGAAAGTTGCACCGATCCGTGACCGAAATGCGCAGGTCCCGCACGCTGCGCCCGCGGCGATCGTACAGCGGCTCGCCGGCCGCGGGTACGAGCCCGGCGGGTCGGGAGTGTATCGGGGCCGCAGCCTCGTGGATCGGGATGATTTTCATGGGGGAAGGGGAGCAGACGGGTTGATGGGATTATCGGCACAGGGGCCAACGGCTGCAAGGCAGAGGGCGGTGAGCGGCGGTGTATCATGCCTACCCGGATCGACTCCGGCACTTGGAGAACAATAACGATGGCCGATCTCGCACCGCTGCCGGCGACGGCATTGCGTGTCAGTTGCGACCCCGCCTGCTTCAACTTTGACACCACCGAGGCCCTTTCCGATCACTCGGGCGACCTCGGACAGGGACGGGCGGTCGAGGCCCTCCGCTTCGGCCTCGCGATGGGTCACAGCGGATACCACGTCTTCGTGCTCGGCGAGCCGGGCAGCGGCAAACATGCCACCACCTTCCGGCTGCTGCGCGAGCGCGCGGCCGGCGAAGCCGTACCCCCCGATCTGTGCTACCTGCACAACTTCGACGAGTCGCTGCACCCGAAGTTGCTGATTCTGCCGGCCGGCCGCGGTGCGGCGCTGCGCTCGCGCATGCAGACCTTCATTCGCGAGCTCGGGCCGGCGATCGAGTCCGCGCTGGGCAGCGAAACCCATAGCGAACGCGTCGAGGCGCTGCAGGGCGCGCACAAGGCGCGCGAGGAGGCCGCGCTGCGCGAGCTCGGGCAGGGCTGTTCCGAACAGGGCATCTCGCTGCTGCAGACGCCGGAAGGCTTCGTCTTCGCGCCCACGCGCGAGGACGAGGTGATGTCGCCCGATGTCTTCGAGGCGCTGCCCGAGGACGAGCGCAAGGCGATCGAAGCGCGCGTCGCCGCCTGGAGCGACAAGCTCGAGGACCTGCTCAACGAGTTTCCAGGCTGGCGCAAGTCGCTGCGCGACTCGATCGAGCGCGCGGAGAAGGAGGTCCTCGAACCGGCGATCTCGCACCTGATGCGTGGCGTGCGCGAGACCCATGCCGACCTCCCGGAGGTGCTCGCCTTTCTCGATGCCGTCGCCAAGGATGCGCTGGACAGCGCTGTCACCGGCACGATCCTCGAGGAGGAAGAGGAGGACGTGGTCGAGAGCGAGGACAGCGGCCGCTATCACCGCTACTACGTGAAGCTGCTGGTCGATCATGCGAATTCAGAGGGCGCGCCGGTGGTGTTCGAGAACAACCCCGGCTACGGCAACCTGATCGGCCGTATCGAGCACGTGGTGCAGCAGGGCACGCAGCTCACGCATTTCAACTTGATCCGCGCCGGCGCGATGCATCGCGCCAACGGTGGCTATCTGGTGCTCGACGCCGAGCGCCTGCTGACCCAGCCGTTTGCCTGGGAGGGGCTCAAGCGCACCCTGCGCGCGGGCGAGATCCGCATCGAGCCGCCGGCCGAGGCGCAGGGCTGGAGCGGCACGCTCACGCTGGAGCCTGAGGCGATCCGGTGCGATCTCAAGGTGGTCATGATCGGCGATCGCGAGACCTACTACCTGCTGATGGAGCACGACCCCGAGTTCGCCGACCTGTTCAAGGTGGCGGCAGATTTCGACGACGATCTGCCGCGCACACCGGAGGCGGAATGCGAGTACGCCCGCCTCATGGCGCTGCTCGCGCGCGGGGCGAAATTGCTGCCCTTCGACCGTTCCGGCGTGGCCCGGCTGGTCGAGCAGGCCGCGCGGCTGGCCGAGGATTCACAGCGACTGTCGCTCAACACGCGGGCCTTGTCCGACCTGATGCGCGAGGCCGATTACCATGCGCATCTGCGCGGGCTGACCGTGACCGGCCGCGGTGAGGTGGACGCGGCGATCGCGGCGCGCGCCCGACGCGCCAATCGCTATCCGCAGCGGGTGCGCGAGTCCATGCTCGATGGCACGACCCTGATCTCGACCGCTGGAGCGCGCGCGGGCCAGATCAACGGCCTGGTCGTGATCGAACTCGCCGGCGAGCGCTTCGGCCATCCGGTGCGTATCAGCGCCACGGTGCGCGTGGGTGAGGGCGACGTCGTCGACATCGAGCGCGAGGCCGATCTCGGCGGCGCGATCCACTCCAAGGGCGTGCTCATCCTGTCGGCCTTCCTCGCCGCCCGCTACGCGCGCCACCAGCCGCTGTCGCTGTCTGCCAGCCTCGTCTTCGAGCAGTCGTACGCGCAGGTCGAGGGCGATTCGGCCTCGCTCGCCGAACTGTGCGCGCTGCTGTCGGCGCTGACACAGGTTCCGATCCAGCAGCACTTTGCCATCACCGGCTCGGTGAACCAGTTCGGCGAGGTGCAGGTGATCGGCGGTGTGAACGAGAAGATCGAGGGTTTCTTCGACCTGTGCCGGGCGCGCGGACTGGACGGCAGTCACGGCGTGGTCATCCCGGCCGCGAGCGTGCGTCACCTGATGCTGCGCGAGGATGTGGTGCAGGCGGCGGAAAAGGGCCTGTTCCACATTCACGCCATCGATACGGTCGACGAGGCATTGACGGTGCTGACCGGCGTGACCGCGGGCGAACCGGACGCCAAGGGCGTGATCCCGAAGGGGACCCTGAATCACAAGGTCGCGACCGTACTGGCGGAGATGACCGCGGCGCGGCATGCCTTCAACGACAAGGACGGCGATCGCTCCGCCGGCGCGCGCCAGCACCGCAGGCGGCACGGTATCTGAGGATTGGGCCGGTCCCGAGGCGTGGCCGGCTTCGCGATCCCGGCGAGCTCCTCCGCCTTCCTGAAGGCGCGCTGGAAGGATTGGTCATACAGATGGTTGCGGCGCACGACGCCGGAGCGTGGATCAAGCGAATGCTTGTGCCGCGGGAAAACCCGAAGCCAAGGCCACGAATGACCCGCCCGTGGGTACTTGCGCTCCAACGCGTTCGGGGCATCGCCACCCCGCCACGACCAGCCGCCTGATCGGCGGTCTGAATGACCAGCCGACCACCTGACGAGAGAACAGATCGCGCACCGCACACAAGTAGGGCCAGCCCTCGTGGGTACGGATATAGGTGCTGTCCGTCCGAGCTGCCCCGATTCTTCGGTCCACGACATCGACCGACGCCGCTTTGCCCCCGATTCAATCAGACTGTCGCCTGGTCAGTCTGCCGTCTTTGCCGCTCGACCGGCACCTCGTGAGCGAGGCGGCACTCGCCGGCCTCATCCACCGTTTCCAGTCGCACGGTGAATC
>JBFGZP010000130.1:0-8789 GCA_041586695.1 Thauera sp. | reverse complement strand
TGGCGATCTCGCGCGCGCTGGCACCGCTCTGCAGTGCGAGCACGGCGATCTGCTCGCTGAGCTCGAGCAGTTCGGGGTTGCTGGCATTGATCGCATCCACCGAGTCGTTGAGGGTGATCAGGTTCTTCTGCTGTTCGAGCAGCTGGGCGGCATTGCGCGAGGTCTTGTCCCAGGCCTGCGCCAGTGTCTCCAGCTGCGGGCGCACGCCGTCGGGTACCGGGGGCACGGCGCTGCCGTCGATGCTCCCGCCCTGGTCCAGCGTCTGCAGCAGGTCGGCGAAGCGCGTGCGTCCGTCCTGCAGTTCGGTGAAGGCACCGGCGTTGCCGCGCAGCGCGAGCTGGGCCGATTTGGCGATCTGCTGCGACAGCATCTGCATCTCGCTGGCCGCGGTGACGTGGAGCGTGGCGTTGCTCGACTGCCGCGCCTGGTAGATCGCCAGGCCGGCGGTGGCTGCGGCGAGCACGCCGAACACCAGGCCCATGCGCCGCAGCCGGTCGGTGACGGAGGGGGCTGCAGGCGCGATCGCGGCGACCTTCGTCGCAGGCGCTGTGGTCTCCATGATCGTGCTCTCGGTGAGGGTGTCGTCCGCTGTCGCGTCGGTGCTGCCAAAGGAGAACTTCAATGCCATGTCGCGTGCTCCACCGCTTGAGGTGTGTGTGTTGTCAGGTTGCTCGCCGGCCGGGTTTCACGCCAGGCCGGCATCGAGGAAGTCGGCACTTGCCAGCAGGCGTGCGGGGTCGAGCTGCAGCCAAAGCCGACCCTGGACGTCGCGCAGGCGCTGGCGTACCCATGGCCGCTGGTCCGGCTCCGCTTCGGTCTCGAAGTCTTCGTGGCTGCGAAGCCCGGCCGATTGCGAGACCAGCACCGCGCAGTTCACGCCGAGACGCGCGCCCAGCAGCAGCAGGCGGGCGCGGCCGGCCGGTACGATCGGCGCTTCGCCGTGGAAGTGCGCCAGGTCCACGACGCCGAAGAGCGTGCCGCGGACATTGGCCAGGCCCCGGTACCAGGGGCGGGTCAGCGGCACCTCCGCGAGCGGCGGCGGCGGCAGGATCTCGCCCGCTTCGGCAAGGTCGATGAGCCAGTTCTCGCGGCCGGCCTGGAAGCCGAGCAGGCCGCGGCGGTCGGCGGTTCTGGCGTCGGCGAGGCGGCGGGCGAGGTTTTCCTGGAACTCGCGCAGGCTGGTGCGTCGGGCCATGGTCGCGTCAGCCGATCGCGCGGATGCGGGCGAGCAGCTCGATGTGGTCCACCGGCTTGACGAGGTAGTCGTAGGCGCCCTGGCGCATGCCCCAGATCTTGTCCGTTTCCAGGCCCTTGCTGGTGCACATGATGATCGGGATGTTACGGGTGGCGTCATTGCGCGAGATCGTGCGCGTGGCCTGGTAGCCGTTCATGCCCGGCATGACGACGTCCATCAGGATAAGGTCGGGCTTTTCGGCCTTGCTCTTCGCAATCGCCTCCTCGCCATTCTCGGCGGTGAGGATGTCGTAGCCGTGCCTTGTCAGCACCTCGTGCAGTGCCAGGCGTTCGGTGGGCGAATCGTCCACCACGAGGATTTTCTGGATCGGCATCGTAGTCGTCATGCAGGCGAGGTTCAGCGCGGCGCGGTGCGCGCCGCGTGGGTGGCGACGGCCTTGAGCAGGCTGTCCTTGGTGAAGGGCTTGGTAAGGTATTCGTCCGAGCCGACCATGCGACCGCGGGCACGGTCGAAGAGCCCGTCCTTGGACGACAGCATGATCACCGGCGTGGCGGCGAGGCGCGGATTCTTCTTGATCAGCGCGCAGGTCTGGTAGCCGTCGAGTCGCGGCATCATGATGTCGACGAAGATCACGCTGGGGTGATGATCGGTGATCTTCGCCAGTGCATCGAAACCGTCCTCCGCGAGCAGCACCTGACATCCGGCCTGGCCGAGAAAGATCTCCGCGCTGCGGCGGATCGTATTGCTGTCGTCGATGACCATCACCTTGAGTCCGGCAATGTCCATGGTGTCAGTCCCCTAAGCTGGCATCGCGCGGCTTGCCACGGCGCCGGCGCGCGCCGGCGGCAAGTCCGGTCGACGCGATTGTCATATTTCGACGAGTTCGAAGTCTTCCTTGCGCGCCTCGCATTCCGGGCAGGTCCAGTTCGGTGGGACATCTTCCCAGCGCGTGCCGGGCGGGATGCCCTCCTCGGGCAGACCCGCCGCCTCGTCGTAGATGAAGCCGCAAATCAGGCACATGTATGTCTTGTAGGGTTTATCGACCATCGTTCGTCGTTCTTGAGGGTTAAGCGCTAAAATGCGTTCGATCTTACCCCATTTCGCTAGCGCCCCTTCCCGGCGTCCCCGAGCGGGCGCGAATTGCTCCCCATGCCCATCGCCATTCCCGATTTGCCGCCCGCGGTGCTTTGCTTTGCCGCCGGTGACGCCACCAGTGGCGGCGGGCTCGCCTCCGATGCCCTCACACTCGCCAGCATGGGCTGCCATCCGCTGACGGTGCAGACGGCGGCGCTGCTGCGCGACACCCGCAGCGTCGATGAAGTCTGGCCGATCGACGCCGAGGTCGTCGTCTCGCAGGCCCGCGCGGTGCTCGAGGACATCCCGGTAAGCGCGTTCAAGCTCGGTTTCTGCGGCAGCGTGGAAAATATCGCGGTGATCGCCGAAGTGCTGTCCGATTACCCGGAGCTGCCGCTGGTCGTGGAGCCCGCGCTCTACGCCGGCGGCCACTGGAGCGAGGCCGACGACGAGATCGCGGCCGCGCTGGCCGAGTTGATCCTGCCCCAGACCACCCTGCTGGTCGCGGGGCGTCACGAGATCTGCCGTCTCGCCGGTGTCAGCGCGGTCGAGGTCGAGATGGTCGAGGACGGCGACGAGGATGAGGACGAGGACGACGGCGAGTCCGGCGATGAGCCGGGGATCGACGAAGCGCTCGCCCGCCTGCTCGCGGCGGGCACCGAATACATCCTGCTCACCGGCGGCGGCGAACATGGCCCGCAGATCGTGAATACCCTGGTAGGCCATGAGGGCGTCGTGCGCACCGATGCCTGGCCGCGCCTGCCCGGGCGCTTTCTGGGGGCGGGGGCGACCCTCGCGGCCGCCGCGGCCGCCGCGCTAGCGCACGACATGGCGCTTCCCGAGGCCGTGCGCGAGGCCCAGGAGTTCACCCAGCAGGCGCTGCGCCATGCCTACCGGCCCGGCATGGGACGCGCGCTGCCCGACCGATTCTTTTGGGCGCGGGGCAAGGAGGACGGCGATGTCTGACGCTGACGCCATAACCGGCGCCGCAGCCGGCACGGTCCGGCCCGCGCCGCTGCGCGGCCTGTACGCGGTCACGCCCGACGAGACCGACACCGCGCGCCTGCTCGGGCTCAGCGAGCGCGTGCTGGCCGGGCAACCGGTGCTGCTGCAGTATCGCAACAAGCTCGCCGCCCCCGCGCTCAGGCGCACACAGGCGCTCGCCCTGCAGCGCCTGTGCCGGCGGGCGGGTGTGCCGCTGGTGATCAACGACGATCTCGCGCTGGCGCTCGACATCGCTGCCGACGGCGCCCACCTTGGGCGCGACGACGGCGATCCGGCGGCCGCGCGCCGCGCGCTGGGCGCCGGCCGGATCCTCGGCGTCACCTGCTACGCCGAGTGGGAGCGGGCGCTGCGCGGCGCCCAGGCGGGTGCCGATTACGTCGCCTTCGGTGCGATGTTCGCGTCGGCGACCAAGCCACAGGCGCCACCGGCGCCGCTCGCGCTGCTGAGCCGTGCGCGCAACGAGCTCGGCCTGCCGGTGGCGGCGATCGGCGGCATCACACTCGACAACGCGCCGCAGCTGATAGCCGCCGGCGCCGACCTGATCGCGGTGGTGAGCGATGTCTTTGCCGCGGCCGATCCGGCCGCACGCGTGGCGGCCTATCGTGCGCTGTTCTGAGATCCGGCGGCGGCGATGCAGGCCGGTGCTGGACCGGCAGCGCTCCGCAGGGCGACAATGACGCCCTTTGTATCCCGAACCGGGCAGGAAGACGAATGACAAGCCGAAACGAAGCCCTTTTCCAGCGCGCCCAGCGCACCATCCCCGGCGGCGTCAATTCGCCCGTGCGCGCCTTCCGCTCGGTCGGCGGCACGCCGCGCTTTCTCGAGCGTGCCGAGGGCGCGCGCGTGTGGGATGCGGATGGCAAGGCCTATATCGACTACGTCGGCTCCTGGGGGCCGGCGATCACCGGCCATGCCCATCCGGCCATCGTCGAGGCGGTACGCGAGGCGGCGCTCAAGGGCCTGTCCTTCGGCGCCCCGACCGAAGGCGAGATCGATATGGCCGAGCTCATCTGCGAAATGCTGCCGTCGGTCGACATGGTGCGGCTGGTGAGCTCCGGCACCGAGGCGACGATGAGCGCGATCCGCCTGGCGCGCGGCTTCACCGGCCGCGACGCGATCATCAAGTTCGAGGGCTGCTATCACGGCCATGCCGACAGCCTGTTGGTCAAGGCCGGCTCCGGCCTGCTGACCTTCGGCAACCCATCGTCCGGCGGTGTGCCGGCCGACTTCGCCAAGCATACGATCGTGCTCGACTTCAACGATCTCGAGCAGGTCGAGGCCGTATTCAAGGCGCGTGGCGACGAGATCGCGGCCATCATCGTCGAGCCCTTCGCCGGCAACATGAACCTGGTCAAGCCGCGGCCGGGTTTTCTCGAAGGCCTGCGCCGGCTGTGCACCGAATACGGTGCGGTGCTGATCTTCGACGAGGTGATGACCGGTTTCCGCGTCGGCCCGCAGGGCGTGCAAGGCCTCTTCGGCATCACGCCGGACCTGACGACGCTGGGCAAGGTCATCGGCGGCGGCATGCCCGTCGGGGCTTTCGGTGGCCGGCGCGACATCATGGAGAAGATCGCGCCGCTCGGCTCCGTCTACCAGGCCGGAACGCTGTCGGGCAGCCCGGTGGCCGTGGCGGCGGGGCTGGTTTCACTAAAGCTGACGCGCGCGCCGGGTTTCTACGACACGCTCGCGGCGCGCACCGCGCGTCTCGTCGCCGGCCTGCAGGATGCGGCCCGTACGGCCGGCGTCGCCTTCAGCGCCGACTCCGAGGGCGGCATGTTCGGTATGTATTTCAGCGAGCAGGTGCCGGCCTCGTTCGCCGACGTCATGGCCTCGGATCGCGACGCATTCAACCGCTTCTTCCACGCCATGCTCGACGCCGGGCACTACTTCGCGCCCTCGGCCTTCGAGGCCGGCTTTGTGTCGGCCGCGCATGGCGAGGCCGAGATCGACGCCACGGTTACGGCGGCGAAGGCGGTGTTCGCCGCGATGCGCTGAGCGCTTCGCGGCGGGCGGAGAGGGGAGTGCGGCCGGTGGCGGCCGCGCCCGCGCAGCGACTCGGGATCTGAACCCGGGCGCAGTTCCTGAGAGAAGGGCATGAAATCATCGCGCATCGCACTCGCCCTCGTGCTGCCGGCCGGCGTGTTGCTGTGCGCCTCCGCGCTCGGCACCCGCTTCGGCCTGTGGCCGTTCTCGGCGGGCCTTCAGGTGCTGCTGGGGGCTGCGGTGGTGGGCCTTGTCGGGGCGGCGATCGCGCTCGTCGGGCTACTGAGGCCGCGGCTGCGCGCAGGACAGGCAGGCGCACTCGCGGCCGCGCTGGTGCTGGGCGTCGGCGTCGCGCTGGTGCCCGGCTACTGGTTGCTGGCGGCGTTCGCGGTGCCGCCGATACACGACATCAGTACCGATCTGGACGATCCGCCGGCCTTCGTCGCGGTCTTGCCCTTGCGCGCAAATGCCCCCAATCCGGCGACCCACGGCGGGGCCGAGCTGGCTCAGGCGCAGCGTCGCGGCTATCCGGACATCGGCCCGCATCATCTTCCCCTTGCCCCCGCTCAGGCGTTCGCGCGCGCGCTCGAGGCCGCGCGGAAAATGGGCTGGGAGGTGGTCGCGCAGGACGCGGTGGCTGGGCGGATCGAGGCCACCGCCACGACTTTCTGGTTCGGCTTCAAGGACGACATCGTGATCCGGCTGCGGCCCGAGGGCGAGGGCACCCGCGTCGACCTGCGTTCGGTGTCGCGCGTGGGGCGCAGCGACGTCGGCGCCAACGCGGCGCGGATCCGGGCCTATCTCTCCGCGCTCGGCGCGTAGGCACGATCCGGGCTCAGAGCAGGAACATCGTCGCCAGGCCGAGGAAGATGAAGAAGCCGCCCGAATCGGTGAGCGCGGTGATCATCACCGAGCCGCCGATCGCGGGGTCGGCGCCGAGGCGCTGGCGCAGCATCGGGATCATCACCCCGGCGCTGGCGGCGAGCAGCAGATTCAGCGTCGTCGCCGCGGTCATCACCGCGCCGAGCGGGGCGTTGCCATAGAGCAACCAGGCGATCACGCCGAGCACGCCGCCCCACACCAGGCCGTTGAACAGCGCGACGCCGAGCTCCTTGCGCAGCAGGCGCTGCAAGGCGGACTGCTCGACCTGGCCGATGGCGATCGCGCGCACGATCATGGTGACCGTCTGGTTGCCCGAGTTGCCGCCGATGCCCGCGACGATCGGCATCAGGGCGGCGAGTGCGACGAGCTTTTCGATCGAGCCCTCGAACAGGCCGATCACGCGCGACGCGATCAATGCAGTGATGAGATTGATCGCCAGCCAGGCCCAGCGGTTCTTCACCGAATCCCACACCGAGGCGAAGATGTCCTCCTCTTCGCGCAGGCCGGCGTTGCTGAGGATCTCGGCCTCGGATTCCTCGCGGATGTAGTCCACGACGTCGGCCACGGTGAGGCGGCCGATGACGCGCTTGTCGCGATCCACCACCGGGGCGGAGACGAGATCGTAGCGCTCGAAGGCCTGGGCCGCGTCGTCGGCGTCGTCCTCGGGCACGAAGCTGATCACCGGCTCGGTGCGCATGACCTCGGCGACCTCGCGGTCGGGATCGTTGATCAGCAGGGTCTCGAGCGTGAGGATGCCCTTGAGGTGATCCTCGCGGTCGACGACGAAGAGCTTGTCGGTGTGGTCCGGCAGTTCGTCGAAACGGCGCAGGTAGCGCAGCACGACCTCGAGGCTGACGTCGTCGCGCACCGTCATCATGTCGAAGTCCATCAGCGCGCCGACCGATTCCTCCGGATAGGACATCGCCGCCCGCAGCTGCTCGCGGCCTTCGGTGTCGAGCGACTGGAAGACGTCCTGCATGACCTCGGGCGGGAGGTCCGGCGCGAGGTCGGCGAGCTCGTCCGCGTCCAGCGTCTCCGCCGCGGCCTTGAGCTCGGCCGGCGCCATCGTTTCGATGATGGATTCTCGCACCGCGTCCGAGACCTCGAGCAGGATCTCGCCGTCGCGCTCGGCCTTGACCAGATCCCACGCCAGCAGGCGCTCCTCGAGCGGCAGCGCTTCGAGGATGTAGGCGATGTCGGCGGGGTGGAGGGCGTCGAGCTTGGCGCGCAGCTCCGCGCCATGCTGCGAGCGCACAATATGCTCGACGAGCTCGTGGCGCGGCATGTCCTGACGATGGACGAGATCCTCGACCACCTTCTGGCGCGCAAGCAGCTCCTGCACTTCACGCAGGTGTTGCTGGACGTCGTCGGGGTGGAGCTCCTCTTGCTGGGTCATCGCGCGGGCGGTCCGGAGGCAGGGCGGGAAGGCGGAATTCTACGGGCTTGATGCGTGCCGTGCGACCCGGCGAGCACTGGAAGGACCGCCGGGCAGGCTGCGGCTCAGGGCACCTGGGAGGAACTCATGCGCCGGCGGACGCGTTCGGCATGCGCGGCCAGGCGCGGACCGAAGCTGCGTTCGTAGCGCCGCGGATTGGGCAGCATTACCGCCAGCCGCGAGGCTTCTGCGGGGCCGAGGCGGGCCGCCGGAAGGCGGTAGTAGTGTTGCGCGGCGGCTTCGGCACCGAACACGCCATCGCCCCATTCGACGACGTTGAGATAGACCTCGAGGATGCGGCGCTTGTCCCAGATGGTCTCGATCATCACCGTGATCACCGCCTCCTGGCCCTTGCGCAGCCAGCTCTTCGACGGCGACAGGAACAGGTTCTTGGCCAGCTGTTGGCTGATCGTCGAGCCGCCGGCGACCTTGCCGCCGCGGCGTTCGTTCTTCTCCAGCGCGCGCTGGATGCCTTCCCAGTCGAAGCCCTCGTGATCGACGAAGCGGTCGTCCTCGGCCGCCACTACCGCACGTTTCAGATGGATCGAGATGCGCTCGTAAGGCATCCACTGGTGGTGCAGGCGGGCGTCCGGGCGCGTTTCGCGCATTTCGCTCAGGCGCAAACGCATGAAGCTGGTGCTGCCGGGGTCGAAGCGGCTCCACCAGATGACCTGGGTCAGCAGCACGAGCTGCCAGAAGACCACCAGCAGCGCCGCCGCCAGCAGGCCACGGCCGAGCCAGCCCAATGCGCGCTTCATCCAGCGTTCATGCGGCGTCGAGCTGACGCCGCAGCGAATCCAGCACCGCGCCGCCATCCGGCTGCACGCCGCGCCACAGGGCGAAGCTCTCGGCGGCCTGCTCGACCAGCATGCCGAGGCCGTCGGTGACGCGGGCGGCACCGTCGGCCCGCGCCGCGCTCATGAACGGGGTGTCGCCGCGGCCATACACCATGTCGTAGGCAAGCGCGCCGGGGGCGTAGAGCCCGGCGGGGAGCGGCGGCGCCTCGTCGGCGAGGCTGGAGGCGGTGGCGTTGATGACGACGTCGAACTGCTGGCCGGCCAGGTCGGCGAAGCCGCAGGCGCTGAGCCGGACGCCGCCGGCCTGCGGCGCAAAGGCGGCGGCCAGTTCCTCGCCCTTGTCGACAGTGCGATTGGCGATCGTCAGCACGGCGGGCCGCTCGCCCAGCAGGGGCAGCAGGGCGCCGCGGCTGGCGCC
>JBFGZP010000129.1:0-8845 GCA_041586695.1 Thauera sp. | reverse complement strand
GGGATCAGCGACAGGTTCTCCAGCCCCGGCCAGCCCTGCGCCAGCGTCCAGCGCACGAAGTCGTGCCAGGGCTCGCCGCCGCCGGCCTCGACGATCCGGTCCGACTCGCACTCGCTCACCAATCGGCGGCCGGCGAGTTCCACCTTGAGCACGGTGCCGGGAAAGTCGCCGCCCAGGATCAGGTTGCTACCCCAGCCCAGCACCAGCCGCGGCGTGGCCGCCCAGTCCGACTCGGCGACCAGGGCGTCGAACTGCGCCAGCGTCCGCAGGCGCACGAGACGCGCGGCGCGCGCCGGCAGGCCGAAGGTATTGAGCGCCGCGAGGTCGGCATACGGGCCGGCTTGCACGTCAGCGGGCATGATCTTGCTCATTCGGCTGTTTCGTTGCCGGAACGGACGGGCGTGGCGGCGCGGGCTCGATCGGAAATGCGCGGTCATAGCCCAGATTGAAGACGAAGGCATAGATCGTATAGGCGATCGCCAGGGCGACGTCGGCAAGCAGCGCGTCGCGCCAGCCCATGTCTGTCCACATCACGATGACAGGCAGCGTGATCAGCAGCAGTCCGCCCTCGAACAGCGCGGCGTGCGCGCAGCGCAGCCGCAGTGGGCGGCGATCGGCGGTACGGCCGGTAAGCCGCCCCTCCACCCAGTCGAAACAGGTATTGAAGCCGCCGTTCCACAGCGCCGCCACCAGCGCCAACAGGGCCAGGAGACCGGCCGACTGGGCGAGCGGGACCCCGCTCGCCCACGCGAATGGCGGCGTGACCAGCACCAGGCCACCCACCTCGAACAGCGCGATCTGGCGCAGGCGGTCGCGGAACGAGCGAAGCGGGGGCTTGAAAGGCAAGGTGGCATCCTGCGGCAGCGGCAAAGCGGACCCGGACATGGGGGATCTCCAGTCGAACGCGGGTCGTCCCGTAACAAGAACCGATGATCGCTGCGCGTGCGTCGCGGTGCGTGCGGGGCCGTCCCCGCGTCGGGCTGAACGAAGCCCTCGTAAGGGCCCTGCCCCTTTTAGCAAATCGGCCCGCCGCTTGGCAAGATGTCCGCCCCCCGGGCCGGACGATGGCGGCGCGCCGGCCGGCGTCCGGCACCGAGTTGGGAACCACGGATGAACGGCAGCACCGATTTGGGGCGTGCGCTAAACTGTGGGCCAATCCTATCGGCCAAACATATGTGCCGTAATCACGCCGGTGGCCCCTGCGGCCGGCGCATCGTATCGCGCGAGGTGTGCCATGCTCCCCATGATCCTGCCGATCGGCGCCCTGCTCGCCGGTATCGCCCTGCTGCTGCTCGGCTCCGGCCTGCTCAACACCCTGGTCGCGCTGCGCGGCGCGCTCGAGGGCTTTTCCGAGACCACCCTCGGCCTGATCGGCTCGACCTATTTCCTCGGCTTCTTCCTCGGCACCTTCGTCGCCCCGCAGATGATCCGGCGCATGGGCCACATCCGCGCCTTCGCCTTCTTCGGCGCCGCGCTGGCGAGCTGCATCCTGCTGCACGCGTTGATCGTCAATGCCGCGTTCTGGATGCTGCTGCGGGTGATCACCGGGGTCGGTCTGGTCGGCTTCTACGCCGTCATCGAGAGCTGGCTCAATAGCCACGCGACACCCGAACGACGCGGCAAGATCTTTGCCATCTACATGGCAGTCAACCTCGCCGCGCTCGCCGCCGCGCAGCAGTTGCTGCTGCTCGACAGCCCGGCGGCGTTCACGCTTTTCGGGGTGGCGGCGATCTTCGTCTGCCTGTCGCTGCTGCCGATCACCGCCACGCGCATGCAGCCGCCGCCGCTGCACAGCGCCCCGCGGCTCGACCTGCGCATGGTCTGGCGCGCCGCGCCGGCCGCCTTCATGGGCTCGCTGGCCTCCGGCCTCGGCATGGGTGCGTTCTGGAGCATGGCGCCGGTGTATGGCGCCCGCCTCGGCCTCGGCGAAGCTGAAATCGCGCTGCTGATGACGGTGACGATCGTCGGCGGCGCACTGCTGCAATGGCCGATCGGGCATTTCTCCGACACCGGCGACCGCCGCCGGGTGCTCGGCTTCGCCGCCGCCGCCGCGGCGATCGCCGGCGCGGTCATCGCCGCCTTCGGCAGCCTGCCCTACGTCATGCTCGGCGGCTTCTTCGCCTTCGGCAGCGCGGCGTTCGCGGTCTATCCGATCGTCGTTGCCCACCTCATCGACCACCTGCACCATGACGAGATTCTGACCGGCAACACCGGCATCCTGTTCCTGCACGGCGTCGGCGCGGCGATCGGGCCGGCCTTCGCCGGCATGCTCATGGGCCTGATCGGCGCGGCCGCGCTGCCGCTGCACTTCTCGCTCGCCTTCGGCCTGCTCGCCGCCTTTACCCTCCTGAAGGCCCGCGGCAGCACCGACGAGATCGTCGACGAGGCTGCGCACTTCACGCCGATGCTGCGCACCTCGCCCACCGCACTTGACATGGTGACACCCGACGAGCCGACCCCGTCGGGCACACCGCCGCCCGACGCCCCGGCCGAAGCCGAAGCCGAAGCCGGGACCCAGGCCGGGAGCGAATCCGATCAGTCCGCGGCGCAGCCGGCTGCCGCCGTCTCCAGGTAGGGCAGCAGCAAGGGCCCCATCGACTTCAGGATCTGCACCGGAAGGCCAGAGGTGAAGCGGTAGGCGGCGGCGTTGGGGCCGATGACGTAGGCCGTGAGCGTGCCGAAGTGGCGCGGCCCGAGGTAGAACACGAAGGTTGCCGTGCGGTTGAGGGCCACGCCGGCGCGGCCGCCACCGATGACGATGCGATTGTCGCCGGTGCCGGTCTTGCCACCGAGGGTCAGCGTGCTGCCGTCGGCGAGCTTGAAGGCGCCCGCCAGCCGCCGTGCGGTGCCGCCCTCCACGACCTCGGACAAGGCGTTGCGCAGCGCCGCCGCGACTTCCTGCGCCATCACCCGCTCGCCCTCGCCACGACGACGTTCAAAACTCGTCTCGTAGGGGGTGTCGGCAGCGAAGCGAATGCGGTCGATGCGCTCGGTGGGCAGGCGCACGCCGTCATTGACGATGATGCCCATCAGCTCGGCGAGCGCGGCCGGCCGATCGCCCGAACTCCCCAGCGCGGTGGCGAGCGAGGGCACGAGGTGGCCGAAGGGGTAGCCCAGCCGCGCCCAGCGGCGATGGATGTCGAGGAAGGCCTCGACCTCGAGAATGGTATAGATGCGCACGTCCTGCGCGCTCTTGAAGCGGGTGCGAAAAAGCCAGCGGTAAACCGTCTGGCGTTCATCCTCGCTCGCCACCAGGGCCTCGCCGAGGCTCGCGTCCGGATTCGCCGAGCGATAGCCGACCAGCCACAGCTCCAGCGGGTGCAGGCGGGCCACATAGCCGCGATCGGGCAGATCGAAGGCATCGGGGGCATGGCGGGTGTAGAGCTGGGCGATGCGCGCATCGGACAACTGCGCATCGCCAAGGCGCTCGCCCAGGAAGGCGGCGAACGCCTCGGGCGGCGCGGCGGGTTCGAGGTAGCGAAACACCGTGGCGAGGCGATCGGCGCCGGGACGCAGGCCATCGAGCAGCAGCTCGCGCATCTCCGCCGGCGTGCGGCCCTGGTACTTGCGCCAGAAGCGGCGCAGGAAGGTCTGACCCTCGCGATCGGCGAAGCGCGCCAGGTATTCGGCCCGGCGCGGGTCTTCGCTGTCCTCGAGCAGCTGCGCCGTGCTGCCGGGCACCTGGTACATCGTGTGGCGCACGATCTCGCGCATCAGGCGCACGAAGGGCAGGTTGATCGAGGCCTGCAGGGCCTCGCGCACGGTGGGTGCGCGGGAGTTGTCGCTGCTGTTGAAGTTGCCGAAGGTGTGCACGCCGCCACCGGTGAAAAAGCCTTCGTTCGGGCTGGCGGAGAAGCGGCGCTCGAGCGCGGCCTCGAGCATCGCCGGCAGGGCACGGTCGGTGGCGACAGCGAGGTAGTCCACCGCCCAGCGGCTGAGACTGTCGCGGCGCGACAGCTCGAGCTTGCGCAGCGCCGCGGGATCGAGCGCACCGTAGCGCGCATGCAGTTCGGCGATGATCTCGAGGTAGGTCGTGAGCACACGCAGCTTGGCGGTCGAGCCCAGCTCGAGCTTGCTGCCCTCATTGATGTCGAGCGGCTGGTCGGTGGTATCCGTCTGCACACGCACGCGGTTGCCGCCCGCCGAGCGCTCGACGAGGTTGAAGCTGTAGCGCACCGCACCGAGCGTGACCGGGCTGAGCATGCGCTCGCCGATCAGGCCCTGCTCGGCGGCGAAGGCCGGGTCGCCGAGGCGGCCGAGGTATTCGCTCACGGCAGTTTGCAGGTCGCGGTTCAGCGTTGCGGAGACTTCGGCGTCGAGGCGGTCGAGCCCGTACAGCGAGGTATCGAGCATGCCGGCGAGGCGCGCCCGCACCGCCGTCGTGCCCTTGCCGGTGTTGGCCGGATGGAATGCCGGATCGGTGGTGAGGTTGCGGAAGGCGAGCGGCCGCGCGAGCGCGGCATCGCGCAGCGCCGGACTGATCGACCCCGCCTCGGCGAGCAGGCGCAGGTAGCTGTCGGTCAACCGCACGAGCTCGTCCCGGCCACGGGCGAGGTAGTAGGAAGGCCGGCGGTGCGCGATCATCAGCGCCACCACCTGCCGCATCGCCTGCGCCTGCGCATCGAGCACCCCGCCCTCGCCATCGGCGGCCGACAGCAACGCATTGACGCGATCGAAGTCGGCGCCGAACCACACCCACAGCCCGTCGCCAAGGCCGTTGACCTCGCCATAGCCGGGTGCGGCAGACAGCGGCACGGTGTTGAGGTAGTCCAGCACCAGCCGCCGGCGCACCGGCATGGTCTCGGCGCCGTCGCGGTAGGCACGCACGCTGGCCGACACCATCTGGCGTAGTTTTTCACGCGCGTCGCGGGTGATGCCCTCGGGCGAGTGGCGGTATTTCTCGATCTGCGTCGCCAGCGTGCTCCCGCCGGGGGCGTCGAGATCCGCATTGACCATGCGACCGAGCTGTGCCAGCGCGGCGCGGCTGAAACGCACCCAGTCCACCGCGGGGTTCAAGGTCGGCCGGGACTCGTCGAGCAGGTCGCGATTCTCGATGAACAGCAGCGCCTGCGCCACGCGCGGCGGCACCGCTGCGAAGTCGGCGTAGCCGTGGAAAGGATAACGGAAGCGGTAGAGCGTCTCGCCGCGGCAGTCCGCCACCTCGAGTCCCGCCTGGCTCTTCTCTGCATACGAGGCGAAGAAACCGTGGCCGGTGTAGTCCATCAGCGCGTCCGAGAAGCGCGCCTGGCCGGTGAGCTCGAAGCCTCGCTCGCGCAGGCGCTCGGCGAAGCGGGGCAGTTGTGAGTAGCCCATGCGCTGGTCGAAGGGGCCATGGGTCGGGAAACGAACGGCCTCGCTCGGCCCCGCGACCATCTCGTAGTCGAGCTTTTCGGCGAAACGCGCAATCTCCTGCGCCTGCAGGCGCGAGAAGCGCAGTTCGTGCGCCACCAGAATGCCGGCGGCGACAAGGCCGACGAGCAGCACGAGGAACAGCAGCCAGCCGAACAGGCGAAGGAAGGTGAGCGGGAACGCAGGCTTGGTGTTCTGGGTCACGAGGAAGTCATTGGGATGGTGCGACGCACTAATTATCCGGCATCGAAGGTGAAAAAGGGCCGACTTCGCGCCGCACGGGCACCGCCGGCCGATACTAGGTATCCGCGAGTGCCTTCAGCGCGGCCTGTAGCTCGTGCGCGCTTACGCCCTCGCCAAGGGTACCGAGCGGCGCGCCGTCGACCGCCAGCTCGACGCCGTCGATGCTCGGCAAACCACCGCGTTTCAGGGTGCCGATCCGGCTGCCGGCATCGCGCGGCGAGTCGAAGCCGAGGCTCTGCAGCAGGACGCGCCCGTCGCCGTCGACAAGCTTGAAGTAGAAGCGGCCGTCGGCCTCGCGATACTGCTTGAACAGCGGCGGCACCATCGTCTTCTGCTTCGCCGCTGCGACGGCCGGCGCGGTCGCTGCAAGGTTGCGCAATCCCACCGCATGGCGCAGTTGGCCGAGGAAGGGCGTCGCGATGGCGCGCGCCTTTTCCGCCCCATCTTGCAGGTGGCGCTCGATCTGCGCCGGCTCGCCAATCAGCGCCTCGTATTTTTCCCTCATCGGCGCCACCGCACTCTCGATGCGTTCGAACAGGGCCTGCTTGGCCTCGCCCCAGGCGATGCCGTCGTCGAAGGCGGCACGCATCGCCCGCGTCTGCTCGGCGCTCGAGAACGCCTGGTAGAGCTGGAACAGCGCCGAACCGTCGGCCTCCTTCGGCTCACCCGGCACCCGCGAATCGGTGACGATGGAGAAAATCAGCTTCTTCAGTTCCGCGGGCGACGCGAACAGGGGAATGGTGTTGTCGTAGCTCTTGCTCATCTTGCGCCCGTCGAGCCCGGGCAGCGTCGCGACCGAGGCGTCGATCTCGGCTTCGGGCAGCACGAAGTGCTCGCCGTAGAGATGGTTGAAGCGCGCGGCGATGTCGCGTGCCATCTCGATGTGCTGGATCTGGTCGCGACCGACCGGCACCGAGTGCGCCTTGAACATCAGGATGTCGGCCGCCATCAGTACCGGATACATGAACAGCCCCATGTTCACGCCGGCGTCCGGGTCCTCGCCGTCGGCCGAGTTCTTGTCCACCGCCGCCTTGTAGGCATGCGCGCGGTTGAGCAGCCCCTTGCTGGCCACACAGGTGAGCAGCCAGGTCAGCTCGGGAATTTCCGGAATGTCGGACTGGCGGTAGAACCAGACGCGGTCGGTATCGAGCCCCGCCGCAAGCCAGGTGGCGGCAATTTCCAGCGTGGAGCGCTGCACGCGCCCCGGATCGCTGGTCTTGATCAGGGCATGGTAGTCGGCAAGGAAGTAGAAGCTCTCCGCGCCGGGGTGGCGGCTGGCGGCGATCGCCGGGCGGATCGCCCCGGCGTAGTTGCCGAGATGGGGCGTGCCCGAGGTGGTGATGCCGGTCAGTACGCGTTGGGTGGACATGGCTCGCTCCAGCGGGGCAGGACTCAAGGGGCGCAAGTTTAGCGCTCCCGACGGCAGGCCGCGAAGGGCATTGTCGTATTCGCGACAACGGCTTTTGACCAGGCATGAGCTTGCGCACTGCCGCGGTCTCCCTGCACGTCACCGGCCAACCCGCTGGCGGACGAGGCATTGCACGACGGCGGGCCGGGGCGCGCTCCGGCGCGGGTTGTGCAATGCAGCAAAATGCCTTATTGTATTTGTGCAAATATTTCAAGCGCTCCCGGCGCGGCCTTGAGGGCCTTCGCCCCGGCGGCACCGATACCCGGCCCGGCGCGATCACGCCCCCTTGCCGGTTCGACTGCTTCACCCCCTATCGTCGCCGCTTTGCTCGATGCCGCGTGCAGTTCGTCGGCAGCGCTTTCCAGTTCAAACAAGTCGGCACCCATGTCGGCGTTCGACCCCCAAGGAGAACCGCACATGCTGCTAGCAACCGATCTCGACGGCACCTTTCTCGCCGGCCACCCCGAAAATCGCCAGCGCTTGTATCAACTCATCGCCGCACATCCCGAAATCAAGCTCGTGTTCGTCACCGGTCGCGGACTCGAGGTCGTGATGCCGCTGCTGTCCGACCCCTCGATTCCCGTGCCCGACTACGTCATCTGCGACGTCGGCGGCACGGTCGTCGACGGCCGCACGCTGCAGCCGGTCCAGCCTCTGCAATCCGATATCGACGCCCGCTGGCCAGGCCAGCACGTGGTGATCGAGAAGATCAGTGATTTCCCCGGCCTCGAACGCCAGGAAGTGCCGCAGAAGCGTCGCTGCTCCTACTTCTGCGAGGCCGGTGCCGTCACCCGCGAGATTCACGACGCGGCCGCCGCGCTGGGCTGCGAGGTGCTGTACTCGGCCGAGCGCTACCTCGACATCCTGCCGCGCGGCGTCAACAAGGGCAGCACGCTGACCGCGCTGGTGAAGCACCTCGGCTTCGACCCCGATGCGGTGCTGGTCGCCGGCGACACCCTCAACGACCTCTCGATGTACGAGCATGGCTTCGTCGGCGTCTGCGTGGGCGAGTCGGAACCGGCGCTGCTCGAGGCGACGCAGGACCGCGCACGGGTGCATCACGCCCGCCACACCGGCTGCGGCGGCATCCTTGAGGCGATCGGACACTTCGGCTTTCTCGGCCCTGCCGGCGTCGATGCCGAACTGACCGCGATCGACGCCCACGGCAAGTCCGAGCTGGTGATGGTCTATCACCGCCTGCCCTACGAAGAGACGATGGAAGAGGGTCAGCTGGTGCGCCGGCGGCCGACCTCGCCCAACGGCATCATCCCGACCCTGCTGAGCTTCTTCGGCACCCGCCAGCGCGGGGCCTGGGTCGCGTGGGCGATTCACGACCCGAAGAAGGCGGTCCCGTTCGAGACCCACACCGTCGTGGACCAGAAGGAGCATCCCGGCCTGGTCGCCGCGCGCGTGGCGCTGACCAAGGAGGATGTCGATGTCTTCTACAAGCGCTTCTCCAAGGAGGCCTTCTGGCCGACGCTGCACACCTTCTGGGAACGCGCGGTGTTCCGCGAGGAGGACTGGTCGGTCTTTATCAAGGTCAACCGCCTGTTCGCCGAGCGCACCGCCGCCGAAGCCGCGACGGGGGCGACGGTGTGGCTGCACGACTACAACCTTTGGATGGTGCCGGCCTATCTGCGCGAGTTGCGTCCGGACGTGGTCATCGCCTTCTTTCACCACACCTATTTCCCCTCGGCCGACGTGTTCAACGTGCTGCCGTGGCGGCGCGAGATCGTCGGCAGCCTGCTGCAGTGCGACTACGTCGGCTTCCACATCCCGCGCCAGGCCGAGAACTTCGTCGACGTCGCGCGCGGCGTGGCGCCGGTGAAGGTGCTCGAAACACGC
>JBFGZP010000128.1:0-8880 GCA_041586695.1 Thauera sp. | reverse complement strand
CCCCAAGCAAAACACCCGCAGCACTGCCACAATGCCGTGGAACATGCAGCGATACCGATCCGCCAACAGGAGACATCGATGACCCACCCGCTGTTCGAGAAGCACAAAGCCACGCTTGACGCTGCCGTCGCCGGCATTCATGGACGCGGCTACTGGACGCCTTATCCGGAGATGCCCAGCCCCCGCGCTTACGGCGAGACCGCGCCCGAGGACGGCAAGAAGGCCTTCGAGGCCTGCCTCGGCAAGGATTTCGTGCTCGATCAGCCGGGCCAGACGGGCTGGGCCGCCCCCGAGCGCTCCCCCTACGGCATCGAAATGGGCGTGCGCTACCCGGTGTGCGAGCCGGAGGCGCTGATCGCCGCCGCGCAGGCGGGGATGGACGGCTGGCGCGCCATCGGCGCGGCCGGCCGCGTCGGCGTCTGCCTCGAGATCCTCGACCGGCTCAACAAGCGCAGCTTCGAGCTTGCCCATGCGGTCATGATGACCACCGGCCAGGGCTGGATGATGGCCTTCCAGGCCGGCGGCCCGCACGCGCAGGACCGCGGCCTGGAGGCGGTGACCTACGCCTGGGACGAGATGAGCCGCATCCCGGCAGAGGCGGTGTGGGAGAAGCCGCAGGGCAAGAACCCGCCGCTGAAGATGAAGAAGCACTTCGAAATCGTCGGCCGCGGCATCGGCATGGTGGTCGGCTGCGGCACCTTCCCCACCTGGAACACCTACCCCGGCCTGTTCGCGACCCTGGCCACCGGCAATCCGGTGATCGTCAAGCCGCACAGCAACGCCATCCTGCCCGCGGCGATGACGGTGAAGATCTCACGCGAGGTGCTCTCCGAAGCCGGACTCGACCCCAACCTCGTCAGCCTCGCAGTGGTCGAGAAGCGCGCCGCCACCCAGGCGCTCGCCACCCATCCGGCGGTGAAGTCGATCGACTTCACCGGCAGCAACGTGTTCGGCCAGTGGCTGCTCGACAACGCGAAGCAGGCCCAGGTGTATGCGGAGCTGGCCGGCGTGAACAACGTCGTCATCGAGTCCACCGACAGCTACAAGGCGATGCTGCGCAACCTCGCCTTCACGCTCAGCCTTTACGCCGGCCAGATGTGCACCACCACCCAGGCGATCCTGGTACCGGCCGGCGGCATCGACACCGACCAGGGCCACAAGAGCTTCGACGAGGTCGCGGCCGATCTGGGCGCGGCGATCGACAAGTTCCTGTCCGACCCTGCCGTCGCCACCGCGGTGCTGGGCGCGATCCAGTCCGAGGCAACACTGCAGCGCATCGGCGAGGCCGGCGAGTACGGTCGCATCGTGCTGGCATCGAAGAAGATCGAGCATCCGGAGTTTCCGAACGCCGAAGTGCGCACACCGGTGCTGCTCGCCTGCGACGCCGCCGACGAGAAGAGCTACATGGAAGAGCGCTTCGGCCCGGTGAGTTTCGTCGTCAAGGTGGCCGACGGCGCGTCCGCCGTGGCCCTGTCCGAGCGCATGGTGAAGGCGCACGGCGCGCTCACCGTGGGGCTTTATTCGACAAAGCAGGAAGTGATCGACGCCATGACGGAGGCCACCTGGCGGGCCGGCGTGGCGCTGTCGATCAACCTCACCGGCGGCGTGTTCGTGAACCAGTCGGCGGCGTTCTCGGACTACCACGGCGTAGGCATGAACCCGGCGGCGAACGCGAGCTATTCGGACGCCGCCTTCGTCGCCAACCGCTTCCGCGTGGTGCAGCGGCGCTATCACATCGAGTGATGCTCGATGGGCAGGCCTGGTGCGCCCCTTGCCAAACCCGCTGACGGCCGCGCGGACGGCCAATCATGGCCCCGTGCCCGGGCTTGGGGATGACCCCGTGCCGGGGCTGCGGCGTTGGCGGGGCGGCAGCCGGCGCCTCGCTCAGTGCTGCCATGGACGGCCGAAAAGAACCCGAACCTTGCTTTCCCGAAGCGGAGAAGACCCGATGCCCTGCTATGAAATCGACGGCCTGAAACCCGTCATCCACCCCACCGCCTTCGTGCACCCCGACGCCGTGCTGATCGGCGATGTCATCATCGGGCCGCGCTGCTACGTCGCGCCGCTCGCCTCGCTGCGCGGCGACTTCGGCCGCATCGTGCTCGAGGAGGGCAGCAACATCCAGGACACCTGCGTGATGCACGGTTTTCCCGGCACCGACACGGTGATCGAGGTCGACGGCCATGTCGGCCATGGCGCCGTGCTGCACGGCTGCCGCGTCGGACGCAATGCGCTGATCGGCATGAACGCTGTGATCATGGACAACGCCGTGATCGGCGAATCGAGCATCATCGCCGCCTGTGCCTTCGTCAAGGCCGGCGTCGAGATCCCGCCGCGCAAGCTCGTCGCCGGCATGCCGGCAAAGATCGTGCGGGACCTGTCGGAGCAGGAGGTGTCGTGGAAGATCGACGGCACACGCTGCTATCAGGATCTCACCGTGCGCAGCCTGGCGACGCTCAAGCCCTGCGACCCGCTCAGCGAAATGGAGCCCGGCCGCAAGCGCTTCGAATTCCCCGGCGTGATCCCGCTGGTCGACGTCAAGAAGGGCGCGAAGGCCTGACAGGTCCGCGCCACACGCGGCCCGCAGGCCAAGGGCTTGCGCGGCGCAAGCCCGTTCCCCTGTTCTTCGCCCGCCCCTCACCCATGACCGATACCGCCACCCCGCAGTCCTCCCGCGAACGCGTCGAAGCCGCCCTGCGCCGGCTCGGCATGCCCGCCGAGATCGTCGCCTTCTCCGGGTCGACCCGCACCAGCGCCGAGGCCGCGGCGGTGATCGGCTGCGAGGTGGCGCAGATCGCCAAATCGATCGTGTTTCGCGGCAAGCGCAGCGACGCCTGCTTCCTGGTGATCGCCAGCGGCGCAGACCGCATCGACGAGAAGCGGCTGAAGGCCGAAGTCGGCGAGGCCGTGGCCCGCGCCGAGGCGGACTTCGTGCGCAGGCGCACCGGCTTTGCCATCGGTGGCGTCGCGCCGGTGGGCCATGCGGGCGAAGTCACCGTGCTGGTCGACCGTGCGCTGTGGAACATCGACCCGATCTGGGCTGCGGCGGGCACACCGAACACCGTGTTCCGCCTGTCCGCCGACCACCTGCATCACATCCCGGGCATCCGCGTCGTCGATGTCCGGCAGCAGGCCTGAAGCCGCCCGCCATGCCCGCCCACACCCGCTGCGGCAATCTGCTCGCCGGCCTGCCCCCGCCCGGACCCGACGAGCACTTCCACACCCTGCTCGACCACCCGGGGGCGCGCATCGAGCGGATCGTCTCTCACGGCCAGGCCAGTCCGGCCGGTTTCTGGTACGACGAGCCCGCCGACGAATGGGTGATGGTTCTGAGCGGCCGGGCCGAACTCGGTTTCGACGACGGCGAACGCCGGACGATGAAGGCCGGCGACTGGCTGTTGATCCCCGCCCATCGACGTCACCGCGTCGAATCGACCGCTCCGGCCACGGTGTGGCTGGCGGTGCACCTGCAGCCCGCCGGCCAGGGGACAGGAAGCGGCGAGAACCCTGCGCCGGGCGGCTCGGCGGCGCTCTGACAGCGCGCCCTGCCGACCGACAAGCGCTATGCTTGAACCTTGAACGTTGAACCGGTCCTGGCTCGAGAGCGCACCCATGCAGCAGCCCTTAGACCCCGACGAGGATCTCATCCACGTCACCGCCCGGCGCGGCGGAGGCTTGTTGCGCGCGGTATCCGTTCGCCGTCCGCAGCCGATCGATGCCACCGCCCTGGCCGGGCTCGACGTGCCGACCGCTTCGAGCCACCTGGCCAAGCTCGGCGGCGGGAGCCCGCGCGCCTTTGCCGCCGCGCTCCGCCTGGCTGCAGCGCGCGCGCTCGGCGAGGCGCCAGCCGATGACGCCGCCCAGGTCACGCTCGAACGCGAACTCGCGGCCGAAGCCGCCAGCGAGCATCTTTCGCGCCTCTTGATCGATTGGCCGAGGCTCTTCGGCCTCGACGTGCGTCACAATCGCTACGGCGAATTCCGCCGCCGGCTGCTGAAGTGTTCCGACCCCGAGGCCCGGTTCACACTCGGCGGCGACATCCTCGACCTGCTCGCACGCGAGCTGCTCGGCGGCTTCTTCAACCAGTTCCGCCTGCCGCATGGCCTGGCCGACTTCGTCGAGCGCGCCGATGCCGGCGGCAGCCTGGGTTCGGTGCTCGTCGAGCTGATCGGAATCGGCGCCGCACAAGCGCCCGAAGGCGGTGCGGTGGCCCTGCTCGAATCACGCAGCGCGGCGCAATGGGCGGCCGTGTCGAGCTGGCCCGACGCCGGCTTCGCCGCTGCACCGACGCTTGCCGGCACCCCTGCCGAGAGCGGTCCGATGGCACGCCATGCCGACTCGCCACTGGTGCATCTGCTGCTGAACCGCGGCCACCGCATCTCCGGCCGCCTGTTCGCGAAGGTCATCGACCTCGCCGATTGCGCCAGCCGCATGCGTCATCCCCTGACCGACGATCTGCCACCGCTTGCCGAAGCCGCCCCGGCCGGCCCCGGCGCGGCGGTCGCGCGCGTCGACACGGCGAGGGGCGTGCTGCTGTGCTGGGCACGGATGGCGGAAGAGCGGCTGGCCGAATGCGCGCTCGTCACGCCCGACGACTGGAATTTCCACCCGAACGGCGCCTTTGCCCACGAAGCCACCGGCTGGGAAGCCGGCGATCGCGACGCCGCGCTGCTGCGCCTGTCGGCGCTGGTGCTCGCCATCGACCCCGCGGTGCCGTACCGGATCGAACTCGCGGACGAGGACGACGCTCCGCCCGCACCGACGTAAGGCAGGCGGCGCGGCTCAGGGCGCCAGTCGGCGGTAGGCGCCGGCGTGGTAGACCAGCGGCGCACGCTCCTCGCGATCGAAGCTGGCCACCTCGCTGATGAAGACGACGTGGTCACCGCCGTCGTGGCGCACCGTGTTGCGGCATTCGAAGCGAGCGCAGCAGCCGCGCAACAAGGGCACGCCGGCGATGCCGTCCTCGAAATCGAGCCCGGCGAACTTGTCCCCCGCACGGCTCGCGAAGCGCGCCGACAACGCCATCTGGTCGTCCGCCAGGACGTTGATCGCGTAGTATTCGCAGGCCTCGAACAGCGCCCGGCTCGGCAGATCTCTCGCCAGGCTCCAGACCACCAGCGGCGGATCGAGCGACACCGAGTTGAAGGAATTCACCGTCAGGCCGATCGGCTCGCCCTCCGGCGTGCGCATGGTCACCACGGTGATGCCGGTGGCGAACATGCCGAGGGCGTTGCGGAAGCGGCGGGCGAAGTCCTCGCCAGAGAAATTCTGCTGGGACATGGGATGGGGGAAGGACCTTTGTCGCGGTCCGGGCCGCGTCTGGAAGAATTTGATCAGCGATGAATTATCGCCGCGCACGGCAGGCACGTCGAGTGTCGGCCGGTCGGCGGCCTGCTGCGGACACTGGAAAAGATCCGAACATGAGCACTGACGCGAGCCACTTCGCCCGCCGCCTGATCGACTGGCACGGGGAATACGGTCGCCACGACCTGCCCTGGCAGGGCGTGCGCGACCCCTACCGTATCTGGCTGTCCGAGATCATGTTGCAGCAGACCCAGGTCGACACGGTGATCCCCTACTACCGGCGCTTCCTGGCGCGCTTCCCGGAGTTGTCCAGTCTGGCCGCGGCGCCGGTGGAGGACGTGATGGCGCTGTGGAGCGGGCTCGGCTACTACGCCCGCGCCCGCAACCTGCATCGCGCCGCGCGCATGGTGGTGGCCGAGCATGGCGGCAGCTTTCCCAACACTGCGGCGCGGATCGCGGGATTGCCCGGCATCGGCCGCTCCACCGCGGCGGCGATCGCGGCCTTCGCCTTCGACGAGCGCGGCGCGATCCTCGATGGCAACGTCAAGCGCGTGCTGTGCCGCGTGTTCGGCGTCGAGGGTTTTCCCGGCGACAAGGCGGTGGAGAAGCGCCTGTGGGAATTGGCCGAAGCGCTGCTGCCAGAGCGCGGCATCGGCACCTACATCCAGGCCCAGATGGATCTCGGTGCCACCCTGTGCACCCGTGGCAAGCCAGCCTGCGGGCGCTGCCCCTTGTTCGACGACTGCGTCGCCCGGCGCGAGGGTCGCATCGCGGATTTGCCGGGCGCGCGGCCGAGGAAGGCGGCGCCACGGCGCAGTGCCCGAGTCGCGGTGATCGTGCGCGACGGGTCGGTGCTGCTCGAGCGCCGTCCGCCGACCGGCATCTGGGGCGGACTGCTGGCGCTGCCCGAGATCCCCGCCGGGCACGACGACGTTGCCGCCTGGGCGCAAGCGACGCTGGGCGTTCGCAGCGACGGCGCCGACGCACTCAGCCCGCTCACCCATACGTTCACCCACTTCGTGCTGGATATGCAGCCATATCGGCTCCATGCGGCGGAGGTCACGTCGCTGGCAATGGAAGGCGAGCGCCTGTGGCAGCCGCTCGCCGGCATCGACGCGGCGGCCCTGCCGGCCCCGGTGCGACGCATTCTCGCCGCCCTGGCGACAGCCGACCCGTTCGCGCGCTGATCAGCCGCTCGCGCGCAGCAGACCGTGCTGGCGCAGGTACTGCTGGACGACCTCGAGGCGGCTGACGACATCGTCGAGCTCGAGCAGCTTTTGCCTGGCGGCGAGCGGAATCGGCAACATCTCGGCATAGCGCGCGCCCACCCAGCCGGCGTCGTCGAACCGGTGCGGCTCGGGCAGGCGCGCCGCTTCCTCGGTCGCCAGCGCGCGCAGCAGGGGCAGGACGTCGGCCTGCGCCTCGGGCACCGGCTGCGGCGGCGGCTCGTCCAGCCAGCGCACGCTGCCCACCAGCAGGCCGTCGTGTTCGACTTCATGATCTTCGATGCGGAAGCGGCGGGTGCCGCGCGTGACCAGCGTGAGCACGCCGGGCGTGCCCATGTCCCACTGTTCGATGACGGCCTCGGTGCCAACGGCGCTGGGCACGGCGGCCTCGCCCACCTCTTCGCCGGCGGCGATCAGGCTCACGCCGAAACCGCTGGATTCGCGCATGCAGCGCGTCACCATGTCCATGTAGCGCGCTTCGAACACCCGCAAGGGCAGCAGGCCGCCCGGGAACAGCACGGTCTTGAGCGGAAACAGCGGCAGTCGGACAGCCTCGGCCATGGTTCAGGCCTCCTCGCCCCAACGCGCCATCAGGCTGTGCGGCACGCCGAGCTGGTCGAGGATGCGCGCGACAACGAAATCGACCAGGTCCTGAACGGTCCGGGGGTGATTGTAGAAGCCCGGGTTGGGCGGCAGGATGGACACGCCGAGGCGCGCGAGCTTGAGCATGTTCTCGAGATGGATCGCCGAATACGGCGTCTCGCGCGGCACCAGGACAAGCTTGCGGCCTTCCTTGATGACGACGTCGGCAGCGCGTTCGATCAGGTTCTGGCTCATGCCCGCGGCGATGGCCGCCAGCGTGCCCATGGTGCAGGGGCAGACCACCATCGCCTCGGGCGGGTTCGAGCCCGAGGCCGGCGGCGCGAACCACTCCTCGCGGCCGAACACGCGCAGCTGGCCCGGCGCGGCACCGAAGCGCGCCGACAGCTCGGCCTCGACCTCGGCCGCACGTCCAGGCAGGTTCCAGTCCATCTCCTGGCGGGCCACGATCTGCGCCACCTGGGAGTACAGCAGCCACACGCGGCAGCCCTCGCCGAGCAGGCACTCGACCAGGCGCAGGCCGTAGGGCATGCCGGAGGCGCCGGTGAAGGCGACGGTGATCGTGCGTTGTGCGCTCATCGCGATAGCCTACTTGAGATAGTCGGAGATCAGCTCCCAGCGCCCGTTGCGGATCTGCGCCAGGCGACCGTGGCGGTTGCCGAGGTGGTCGGTGGGGCTGAAGCGGTAATCCGGGCTGCCGAAGAAATCGCGGGTGAAGTCCATGTGCTCGAGAGTGCGCGCGAAACCTTCGATCGTCAGATTGGGCCCGGCCACTTCGGCGGTGCGCACGAACATGTCGGCCAGCGTATAGCCCATCACGCTCCATACGTTGGGCTCGGCATCGAAGCGCTTGCGGTAGCGTTCGATCCAGACGGCCAGCGCCTTGTTGGCGCCCGCGGCGTAGGGGTGGGGCAGGACGCTGACACCGTACAGGCCCTCGACCGCCTCGCCGCCCAGCTCGTGGGTCTGCGCCGAGTAGCCCGAGGCGGTGACGAGCATGTCCACGTCCCAGCCGGTCTTGCGCGCCTCGGACATCGCCGCCACCGTCTCGCGCACCACGGTGGCGAGCACGACGAAGTCGCAGCCTGCGGCCCGCAGGCGCGCGATCTGGCTGGAAAGGTCGGTCGCGCCGCGCTTGTAGCTGGTCCGCTCCACCAGCGCCTGGCCGAGCTTGCCCAGCCCGGCCTCGACCCCCTTCATGACCTCGAGCCCGTAGTCGTCGTCCTGATACAGCAGGCAGCTGCGCTTGTAGCCATTGCCCTGAACCATGTGCCGGGTCGCCGCCTCCATGTAGCTCTGGTAGGGGGCGAAGTTCTGGAACTTCAGCGGATGCAGCGGCAGGTAGGTGGCTTCGTGCGGCGAGAATGGGAACAGGTGCAGGCGGCCGGCCTCGAGCACCAGGGGCATCGTCGCCATGACCACCGGCGTACCCATGTCGGCGATGAAGGCGAAGACGCGGTCGCGCTGGATCAGCTTGCGCGCCGCCAGCACCGCCCGCTTCGGATCGTAACCCGCGTCCTCCACCGCCAGACGGATCTTGCGTCCATGCACGCCGCCTGCGGCATTGGCGTCCTCGAAGCGCATCAGCATGCCATCGCGCACCGGTACGCCGAGCAACGCGATCGGGCCGGACAGGTCCGAGATCGTGCCGACGACGATTTCACGGTCGCTCACGCCGGGCGTGGCGGCGGCGGTGGCAAAGGTCGTGCAGGCGAGGGCGGCGAGCGCGAACTGACGAAGCGGGTTCATG
>JBFGZP010000127.1:0-8902 GCA_041586695.1 Thauera sp. | reverse complement strand
CTGCAGAGCTACGGCTGCAGGGTGCATGTCCATGATCCGGTCGCGGAAACTGGCGAGGCCGAGCATGAATACGGCGTCAGCCTCGAAGACTGGGACGCGCTGCCGGTCGCCGACGCCATCGTCGCCGCCGTGGCCCACGAGGAGTACCTGCAGATGCCGCAGGACCGGATGCTGGCAAAACTGGCGCCACGCGGCGTGTTCGCCGACGTCAAGTCGTCCTACGATCCGGTGGCCCTGGCCGCCGCCGGGGCCACGGTCTGGCGCCTGTAGGCGAAACCTGCCATAAAGAAGGCATAAGGAAGGGCGAGAGGCCCCAGGGAGGCGAGTAGATGAGGGCGACGCAAGAGGGGACGCGTTTTTTCAGGCAAATCGGCCTGAGTCTGACGTTGACCCTGTGCGTCGTCCAGGTTTCTGCGGCCGAGGATGACCACCTCGTGGCGCAAGCCTTTGCCCTGCAGGCCCGTTACCTGGCCGAGCAGGCACTGGGCTACGAGCACGGCGAGGGCGTCCCGCGCGATCCGGTTCACGCGGCTGTGCTGTACTGCGAATCGGCCCGCCTCGGCGATGTCGAGGCCATGTACGCGCTCGGCTGGATGTACGCCAACGGTCGTGGCATCGAACGCAACGATGGCTATGCCGGCACCCTGTTCGCGATGGCAGCGTTTCTGGGGAACGAGCATGCCCTGCGGATGCAACGCTACACCGGTGACTACACCGGGGCGGCGCCCGAGTGCCTGCACACGCCACCGGCGACGGTGCTGGAGAGCTGGCCGATCGAGCGTCTTCTGGCTCGTGTCGCCCCACTCCGGCAGCCGATTGCGCGCCTGCTGGTGCAGCTTGCACCCAGCTACGGTATCAGGCCGCAGTTCGCGCTCGCCATCGGCATCACCGAATCCGCGCTCGATCCGGAGGCCCTCTCGCCCAAGAACGCCATGGGCGTGATGCAGCTCATCCCCGAGACCGCCGAGCGCTTCAACGTCACGCAGCCGTACGACCCGGAGCAGAACATCCGCGGCGGGCTCGCCTATCTGCGCTGGCTGCTGGCCTATTTCGAGGGCGACATCGCCCTCGCCGCGGCCGCCTACAACGCCGGCGAAAGAGCAGTCGAACGCCATCGTGGCGTGCCGCCGTATCGCGAGACCCAGGCCTACGTCGAGCGCATCCTGCGCAGGGTCGGCAACGCGGCCCATCCCTATGACAGCGCCATCGTCGATCCCAGTCCGGTGATGCGCCAGCTCCGGCTCACCAGCGAGGACTCACCCGGCTCATGAACCTGCGTCCTGTCCTTCCGCGGGGCCGATCCGGTCGGCGCCGCGTCCTGCTGTCGGCGTTCGCGATGGCGATCGCGATGGCCATGCCATCGGTGGCACGAGCGGACCTCGTCAAGGTGCTGCCCAGGATCAAGCCGTCGATCGTCGCGGTGGGCACCTACCAGCGCACCCGCAGTCCCGCGTTCAGGTTTCGCGGCACCGGCTTCGTCATCGGCAACGGCCAGCTGATCGTGACCAACGCCCACGTACTGCCCGACGCGGTGGCTTCGGACCAGTTCGAAGCCCTCGTCGTCGCCGTTCCCGGTCCGGGGCAGACGGCCGCGATCCGGCCGGTGACGCGCGCGGCGAGTGACCGCGGCCACGATCTGGCCGTGCTGCGACTCGAAGGCGGCGGTCCATTGCCCGCCCTGGCGCTTGCGGGTGCGGAGCGCGTGCAGGAGGGGCAGTCGGTGGCCTTCACCGGCTTTCCGATCGGCAATGTGCTCGGCATGACGCCGGTGACCCATCGCGGCATCGTCGCCGCCATCACGCCGATCGGCATCCCGCAGGCCAACGCCCGCGATCTCAACCCGGCGCTCGTGCGCCGACTGTCGACCGACGCCTTCCGCGTCTACCAGCTCGATGCCACCGCCTACCCCGGCAACAGCGGCAGCCCGCTGTTCGACCCCGAATCGGGCGAGGTGATCGGCGTGATGAACATGGTGTTCGTCAAGTCCACCAAGGAAAGCGTGCTCACCGATCCGTCAGGCATCAGCTACGCGATTCCGGTGGAGTATCTGCTCAAGCTGCTCGCCAGCGTGCAGTAGCGCCGGTCGGCGAGCGCGGCCGGTGAATCCATCGTGCCTGACTCCACCAGGCATGCCTTGCGTTAACCGCTTGCTTGGGCCAAGGTGAAAGAGCCTCACAGTCGCGCATTCTTGCGCATCCCGGACCAGTGGCGTTGATCGCCGTGCTTGCACAGGTCTGCTCGCCTGGCCCAGCCGCTCGATCCGCGAGTTCCTGTTCCCCGAACCGGCAACGCCCTGGAGTTCGAAACACACGCCTCGGACGAGGCAGGAGGGATGAAATGTCACTGCGTATCGGCGCCGAAGCGCCTGATTTCACCGCTGAAACCACCGACGGGAAGATCAGCTTCCATCAGTGGATAGGCGACAGCTGGGCGATCCTGTTTTCTCATCCCAAGGATTTCACCCCGGTGTGCACCACGGAGCTGGGCTATATGGCCAAGCTCAAGCCGGAGTTCGAGCGTCGCAACTGCAAGGTCATCGGTCTCAGCGTCGACCCGGTGAGCGATCACCACAAGTGGGCGAAGGACATCGAGGAAACGCAGGGCCAGGCGCCCAATTATCCGATGATCGGCGACAGCGATCTTGCCGTGGCCAAGCTTTACGACATGCTGCCCGAGGGCGCAGGGACGAGCTCGGCAGGGCGGACCGCGGTGGATAACCTGACCGTGCGCTCGGTGTTCGTGGTCGGACCGGACAAGAAGATCAAGGCCACGTTGTCCTACCCGATGAGCACCGGCCGCAACTTCGACGAGTTGCTGCGCCTGCTCGACTCGTGCCAACTCACCGCGCAGCACAAGGTTGCGACGCCGGTGAACTGGAAGCAGGGCGAGGACGTGATCATCGTGCCCGCGGTGTCCGACGAGGAGGCCCGGAAGAAATTCCCCGAGGGCTGGAAAGCGCCCAAGCCCTACCTGCGGATCGTGCCGCAGCCGAAGTGAGGCTCTGCGCGCAAGCGCCTCGATGCGACGGAAAACCGTAGGGGTGCTGCGAATGCGGCACCCCTTCCTTGTCTTGCGAATAGGCGGCGCGATCTTTCGATCTGGCCTCGCCACCGGGAATCGAACCCAGATCTAGCGCTTAGGAGGCGCTCGTTCTATCCATTGAACCATGGCGAGCCAAGCCCGGCATTCTAGCTGTTCGAGGCTGGTCGTCCAAGCAGCGCGCGGCGTTCGAGTAGGGTCTTCTCGGCCGAAGAGGGGTGGGCGCTGCCACGATTCGGGCGGCGGGGCGGAAACCGGGACGCCGCTGGCGCCGGTGGTGTGGATGCGGCCGTTGCGCCGAAGGGTGGCAGCAGGAAGTCCTGCGGGCGGCGGCTGACGCGCTGCACCAGCATGCGACCGAGCACCCGGCCGCGCGCGAAGCCGATCCGGCGCGCGCGCATCGCGACGGCGAGCGTCAGCGTGAAGCTGACCACCAGGTTCACCGCACCGATCAGCAGCACGCCGGCAAGCGCGAGGGCGACGGCCTGCGCAGGCACGGCGAAGTCCAGCGCCGTGCCTGCGTAGCCGAGGAAAGCCGCGGAAAAGGCGATATGGCGGATGTCCAGGGGCAGGCCGAAGAGCACGCCGAGTGCGCTTGCCCCGCCGAGCAGGAAGCCGAAGAAGACGTTGCCGGCGAGCGCGCCGAGGTTGTTCTCGATGTACGCGATGACCCGTGCGGCGCGCGCTTCGCCCAGCACACGCCGGGGCCAGCGCAGTTGCCGCAGGCGCTCGGGGATGCGGTTGTAGGCGGAAAAGTTGTCGAAGTAGGCGGCGATCAGGCCGGACAGGAACAGGCAGAGCCCGGCAACACCGGCAAAGAACAGTGCGCCGCCACGTGGGTCGACTTCGTCGAGCAGGGCCTGCGCCCGCGCCGGCGATATGAATTGCGTACCGCTCGTGTTGACGATGAGGAGTCCGATCAGGATAGCAACCGGGATGGCGACACCGATGTTGCCCAGAATCGCGGCGATCTGGCTGCGAATGGTGCGCACGATCAGGTCGGCCAGCGCGTCGAGATCGCCTGGCTTGCTGCGCGTCCCGCCGATCGATGCGGCGATCGCGTTGGCTGTCATGGCCGGCTGCTTGGTGGCGACGGTGCCGCCAAGGATATGGATCAGGGCGAAACCGATGGCGTAATTCAGGCAGAAGGAGAGGGCATGGTTGAGCGGGGCCATGCCCTGCGCGCCGAGCGCGAGCTTGAGCGCCGCCATGAGAGCGATGATCAGCCCGCCCAGCGCGGCCGAGCCCAGCATGCCGAAGTATTCGCGCGGGCTGCTGGTGATGTAGCGCTCGCCGGTCTTGCTTGCGCTTTCCGTCATGCGAAGCGACAGCAATTGCAGGTTCTGCCCCCAGTAGTCGGACAGGCGGTGTTTGCGGCACTCCGCGTGCACGAGTTCCGTGAACAGGCCGATGGCCTCGTTCGCGACATCGTGGACCACGCGACGCTCGCGAAGGCGGTCGAGCAGGGCGAGTAGGCGCCGGATGCGAATCAGATGCTGGTGCAGGCGTTCGAGCTTGAAGGTCAGCGACAGACTGGTGCCGAGCTTGGTCGCGCGCCGGCGCACGCGCTGCAACACCTCCTCGCATTGACGCAGCATCACGGAAAGATGTGCTTCATCGTCGGCCAGGGTGCCAGGCGTACACCACCACGCCTTGTATTGAGCGATGTACGCAAGCAACTCGGCGTTCTGGGCCAGGAAGGGCGACTCGTGCTCCTCGAGGGTGGGATCGATGCGAACCAGCTCGGGATCGAGACCGATTGCCGAGACGTGGTAAGAGAGCACGCGCAGCGCCTCGAGCACCTGATCCACCGCGGGCGGCAGCGGGCCGGCTTCGGCTTCGGCCAGTGGAGTTGGCTCGCCCATCAGGGTGCCGAGGAAGTCGACCCAAAGCGCGGCGGGCAGGGCGTTGACCCAGATTTCGTCGTCGGACTGCGGAAAAAGCGTCGACAGCACATCCTTCATGTAATGGGTGTCGACCACCTGCGGTAGCAGCCGGCCCGAGATGCGTAGCGCCGTCTCGGAGAAGAAGCCGGTGGAGGGCAGCAGGCCCGACGATACGTAAAGCGAGACCTGGCTGCGCTCCGCGAACAAGCGCAGCAACGAGGCCCGCAACGAATCGCGCAGGTGGGGACGGTGGGCGAGGACCTGCGTGAGAGCGAGCAGGCGCTGCGCCGCCTCGTCCGTACGATCGGCACGGGACGGACGCAGGCCATCGACCAGTCTCACCCACAGGGCGACCGGTTCCTCACCAGGCTGGCCGAATTTCTCGAGCAGTGCTTCCATTCGCCTTGCTCCTGATTGTGGTGATCTCTGCGCGGAAATGTTGCATTGCATTATGGTGCAGCACGCTCAACCGGCGCGGCAGGGCGCTAAAATCTTGTTTCCCTTCTCCTGGTCGGCCGCCTGGCCGCGTGCCCACCATGCCCCTGCTGTCCGTAGATAACGCCTGTCTCGCCTTCGGTCACGTCGATCTGCTCGATCACGTGAGTTTCCAGCTCGACTCCGGTGAACGGGTTGCGCTCATCGGCCGCAACGGTTCGGGCAAGTCCAGCCTGATGCGCGCCCTGGTCGGGCAGGCGGCGTTCGACGACGGCAACGTATGGCGCCAGGCCGGGCTGGTGACCGCCTACGTGCCGCAGGAGGCCGATTTTGAGCTCGAACGCGATGTGTTCGCCACCGTGGCCGACGGCCTCGGCGATGCAGCCAGCCTACTGGTCGATTATCACGCCGCGATGGTCGAGGTGGCCGAGGCGGGTGCGGGTGCCACCGCCGCCATGCTGGCGCGGGTCGATGAGCTGCAGCACGGGGTCGAGGCCGCCGAGGGCTGGCGTCTGAACCAGCGCGTCGAACAGATGCTCGCCCGCCTCGGCCTGGCCGCCGAGGCCAGGGTTTCCAGCCTGTCCGGCGGTGGCATCAAGCGGGTGTCGCTTGCGCGCGCGCTGGTGGCCGAGCCCGACCTGCTGCTGCTCGACGAACCCACCAACCACCTCGACATCGATGGCATCCTGTGGCTCGAGGGCCTGATCCGCGATTTTCGTGGCGCGGTGGTGCTGATCACCCACGATCGCGTCTTCCTCGACAACGTCGCCACGCGCATCATCGAGCTCGATCGCGGCCAGCTGGCGAGTTACCCGGGGCGCTTCTCCGACTACCAGCGGCGCAAGGCCGAGGAGCTCGAGGCCGAGGCCAAGGCTGCGTCGCGCTTCGACAAGGTGCTGGCACAGGAAGAGGTGTGGATCCGCAAGGGGGTCGAGGCCCGGCGCACGCGCAACGAGGGCCGCGTGCGCCGCCTCGAGGCCTTGCGGCGCGAGCGCGCGGCCCGTCGCGACCGTCTCGGCGACGTCAGCCTGGCGGTCGACCGCGGCGAGCAGAGCGGCCAGATGGTCGCCGAGCTCACCGAGGTGTCGAAGTCCTTCGGCGAGCGCTGCGTGGTGCGAGAATTTTCCACCCGCATCATGCGCGGTGACCGCATCGGCTTCATCGGCCCCAACGGCGCCGGCAAGACCACGCTGCTAAAGCTCATCCTCGGCGAGATCGAGCCCGACGCCGGCACGGTGCGCCGCGGCACGCGCCTCACGGTGGCCTACTTCGATCAGTTGCGCGCCCAGCTCGACCCCGAGCTGCCGCTGACCGAGGTGATCAGCCCGGGCTCGGAATACATCGAGATCGCCGGCGAGCGCAAGCATGTGATCGGCTACCTGGGCGACTTCCTGTTCGCGCCGCAGCGCGCGCGCTCGCCGGTGAAGTCGCTCTCGGGCGGCGAGCGCAATCGTCTGTTGCTGGCGCGCCTGTTCGCACGGCCGGCAAACGTCATGGTGCTCGACGAGCCGACCAACGACCTCGACATCGAGACCCTGGACCTGCTCGAGGAACTGCTCGCCAGCTACGACGGCACGCTGTTCCTGGTCAGCCACGACCGCGCCTTTCTCGACAACGTCGTCACCCAGGTCATCGCCGCCGAGGGCGATGGCCGCTGGGGGGAATACGCCGGCGGCTACGCCGAATGGCAGCGGGTGCAGCAGGCGCGCGAGGCGGAGCGGGAAGCCTCGCGCGAATCGGTGCGCCGCAGCGCGGCGCCGTCGGCCAAGCCGGCAGCCGATTCCAAAGCCGCGAACCGGCCGGGAAAGATGTCTTTCAATGACAAGCGCGAGCTCGAGGCGCTGCCCGGGCGCATCGCCGCGCTCGAGGCCGAACAGGCGGCGCTGCATGCGCGCCTGGCCGATCCGGCGCTGTATCAGGAGGAACCGCAGGAAGTCGGGCGGATCAAGACGCGGCTCGACGAAGTCGATGCGGAAATCGATACGGCGTTGCTGCGCTGGGAGGAGCTCGAGACGCGCGCGGGCGCCTGACGCGGCTCCCTTGCGCTTGCCTCAGCCGGCGAAAGCCCCGATCTGCTGAAACCAGGCGGTCGTGCCGGCCGCGCCGAGAAAAGCGACGACGTGAAAGCCTGCCCACAGGCGGTAGCGACGGGCAATGCGCGCCGGGTCGAGGTCTGAGATCAGGTACAGGCGCCCATCGTCGGGGCGGCGCATCAGGTGGGCTTCGGGGGCGCGCAGCACCGCATCGCGACGCGCGCGCACTTCGCGCTTGGCCTGGGCGCGCGCCAGCTCCCACTCCGCGAGGTCTATTTCGCCGTTGCCGTCGAGGTCGAAACGCGCCAGCAGGCCCGGCTTGTCGGCTTTCCAGTGCGCCAGCAGCTCGCCCACCTGTGCACTGGTGTCGTGATGCGGGTCGATGCTGCCGAGGGTGACGAAGTCGCCCAGCACGTACAGGGGATCCTGGCTGATCAGCGACCATTGGGTGTAGCGCATGTTGCCGCGCGTGTGCATGTCGCGCCGGCGCACGAGCATCTCCGCGCCGTCCGGGTCGACCGCGCAGGCGCCGCTGGAATCGGCGAGCAGGAAGGAAGCGTCGCTCTCGACTGTCGACTCGTGCCGCCACTTGCCGTCACCCTGTTTGCGCTGGGTCACCAGCCGATACCACAGTACCGGCAGGCCATCGAAGGGCGACCGCAGCGGCGTCCCGTCCAGCGGCTTGCCGCGGCCGCGCAGCTCGGTATAGCCCTGCGCTGCGGAGGCGATGCGCGAGGTCGGGGTGTCGAGGATCAGGCGCGCATGCTGGATCGCGCGCAGCCAGCCGAACAGGGCCGAGGCCATCAGCAGGGCGAGCGCCAGCAGGGTGCCCCAGCCGCGATCGGCATGGAACGCGAACGCGACCAGGCCGAGCTGCACCAGCGGCAGCGCGAAGTCGAGCTTGCCGCGTCGCAGGCGGACGAGCATGGTTCAGGCGGGTCGGTCGGGTTGGCGGGACTTCAGCTGCTGAACAGCGCCTTGAGGTCGATGTCGGCCTTTTCCGCGCTGGAGAACTCCAGCAGCGGTTGGGGGACGAACTGGCACATGCGGGCGACGATGAGGTCGGGGAACTGCTCGACGCGCACGTTGTGCACATTCACCGACTCGTTGTACCACTCGCGCCGGTCGGCGATGCCGTTCTCGAGTGCGGTGATGCGGCTCTGCAGCTGCATGAAGTGTTCGTTGGCCCTGAGCTCCGGGTAGGCCTCGGCGACGGCGAAGATCTGACCCAGGCCGGCGCGCAGCATGCCTTCGGCCGCGCCCAGTGCCGGCACGTCGTGGGCCTCGCGTGCCTGGGCGACGCGGGCGCGGGCCTCGGTGACGCGGGTGAGCGTTTCCTGCTCGAACTGCTTGTACTGGCGGCACACCTCCACCAGCTTGGGCAGTTCCTCGTGACGTTGCTTGAGCAGCACGTCGATGTTGGCCCAGGCCTTGGCGACGTTGTGCTTGAGTCGGACGAGACCGTTGTAGACGACGACGCCGTACAACAGGGCGACGACGAACAGGCCG
>JBFGZP010000126.1:0-8905 GCA_041586695.1 Thauera sp. | reverse complement strand
GGTGCACTCGCCGGCAATGGCGGCGTCGACCAGCTCTCGATCGACGCCGCGGCGGGAGAGCTCGCTACGCAGCCGGGCAGCGCCGAAGCGCCCCGCCTTGCCACGCACCCAGGCTTCGGCAAACCGGGTGTCGGACAGCAGCCCGAGCTCGGTCAAGCGCGCGAGCACCTCGTCGATTTCAGCGCCACTGCCGTGCGGAGCGAGCTTGCGCACCAGCTCGGCGCGAGAGTGCTCACGCCGCGCCAGATGCCTCAGCGCGCGTTCCCGCAGGCCTGGCTCGCTCATTCATCCCCGCTCGAACCGGGTCGCCCGGCTCAGGCCTCGGCCGCTTCGGGCTGGCGGCCGATCGCCGGCATGTCGTTGAGGCCGACCGCGGCCCGCACCTTGTTCTCGATCTCGCGTGCCAGCACGGGGTTGCCGCGCAGGAACTCGCGCACATTGTCCTTGCCCTGGCCGATCTTGTCGCCGTTGTAGGCGTACCAGGCGCCGGCCTTGTCGACGATCTTGTGCAGCACGCCGAGGTCGATGATCTCGCCCTCGCGCGAGATGCCCTCGCCGTAGAGGATGTCGAAGTGCGCTTCCTTGAACGGCGGTGCGACCTTGTTCTTGACGACCTTGACGCGGGTCTCGGAGCCGACGACCTCGTCGCCTCGCTTGATCGTGCCGATGCGGCGGATGTCCATGCGCACCGAGGCGTAGAACTTGAGCGCGTTGCCGCCGGTGGTGGTCTCCGGGCTGCCGAACATCACGCCGATCTTCATGCGGATCTGGTTGATGAAGATCACCAGGGTGTTGGTGCGCTTGATGTTGGCCGTGAGCTTGCGCAGCGCCTGGCTCATCAGGCGGGCCTGCAGGCCCGGCAGCTGGTCGCCCATCTCGCCCTCGATCTCGGCCTTCGGCGTCAGGGCTGCCACCGAGTCGATGACGACCACATCGACACCGCCCGAGCGCACGAGCATGTCGGTGATCTCGAGCGCCTGTTCGCCGGTGTCGGGCTGCGAGATGAGCAGATCCTCGATGTTCACGCCGAGTTTTTCCGCGTAGCCGACATCGAGCGCGTGCTCGGCGTCGATGAAGGCGGCGGTGCCACCGAGTTTCTGCATTTCGGCGATGATCTGCAGCGTCAGCGTGGTCTTGCCGGAGGATTCCGGGCCGTAGATCTCGACCACCCGGCCGCGCGGCAGGCCGCCGAGCCCGAGCGCGATATCGAGCCCGAGCGAGCCGGTGGAGACGGTCTGGATGTCGCGTTCGACGGTGCCGTCGCCCATGCGCATGATCGAGCCCTTGCCGAACTGCTTTTCGATCTGCGAGAGCGCGGCGGCGAGTGCCTTGGCCTTGTTGTCGTCCATGGAAATCCTTCCTCTTCGATTTGCGAATTATGGCACAGAGATTGCAGGGATGCTGCTGCCCGACCCCTGATTCCCGCAGTCTAATACATGAATAAATTTACAGCTATGTCCGAGTGTCGCGCGCCGGCTTGCGGCGCCGCTCAGGCCAGCTCTTCGATCAGCCCGCGCAGGGCGCAGGCCACGGTCTGGCGCCGAACGGCCTCGCGGTCGCCGTCGAAATGGCGCGTCAGCACGCGGGTTTCCTTTCCCGCCAGGGCCCAGGCGAGGCAGACGGTACCGACCGGCTTTGCCGCGCTGCCGCCGCTCGGGCCGGCGACGCCGGACACCGCCACGGCAGCCTGTGCGCCGCTGCGGGCGAGCGCACCGAGGGCCATCTCGCCTACCGTCTCCTCGCTCACTGCGCCGTGGGCGGCGAGGGTGTCGGCCGACACACCCAGCATGTCCATCTTGGCGGCGTTCGAGTAGGTGACAAAGCCGCGGTCGAACCAGCCCGAGCTGCCTGCGGTGGCCGTGACCGCTTCGGCGATCCAGCCTCCGGTGCAGCTCTCCGCGGTCGCGAGCATCCAGCCGCGGGCGGCAAGTGCGCTGCCGAGGGTCTCCGACAGGACGGTCAGCGACCGATCCATCATGTGCCGGCCAGATTGACGAGGACGGCCAGCACGAGCAGCGTGTAGGCGGCCGCGAAGAGGTCGTCGAGCATGACGCCCAGCCCGCCCTTCAGCGTCTGGTCCGCCCAGCGCACCGGTGGCGGCTTGACGATGTCGAAGAAGCGGAACAGGGCGACGGCAACCGCCTGCCACAGCAGGGTCTTGGGGGTAAACAGCAGCACCAGCCAGGTCGCGACCATCTCGTCCCACACGATCGCGCCATGGTCGGATGCGCCGAGCGCGCGCCCCGTGCTGTCGGTGGCGATGATGCCGGCCAGGAACAGGCTGCCGAGAATGACGAGAAACACCATCTCCGACAGCGGCGGCGTGCGGATGAGCGGATAGAGCGCCCAGGCCAGCAGCGTGCCGACGGTACCTGGCGCCCAGGGCGACAGGCCGGAGCCGAAGCCGAGCGAGATGAAGTGGGCCGGGTGGCTGAGCATCAGACGCAGGGTGGGGCGCATGGCGTGGTCGGGTGTGGGTGCCGTGCGGGCACGGCAGGGGTCGAAAGGAGCGGCGCAGCCTCAGCCGAAGTGGTCGTAACCCGAAGTCGCACCGGGGTGCAGCCGGCCGTCGGCTTCGCGCAGCATCAATTGTCCCGGATTTTCGTCGAGCCTGCCGATGCGATGCAGGGCAAGCCCGAGGCCTTGCCCGATCGCGGCCACCGCGTCACGTGCCGTCGGCGGCGCCGCGAACAGCAGTTCGTAGTCGTCGCCCCCACCCAGCAGGCAGCGCCGCGCCAGCGCCGCGGACGCGCCGGTGTCGAGCAGTGCCGCCAGCGGCAGGGCGTCGAGCTCGATCACCGCGCCCACCGTCGAGCGCTCGAGGATGTGGCCGAGGTCGCCGAGCAGGCCGTCGGAGACGTCCAGCATCGCCGTCGCCAGGCCGCGCAGTGCCTGTCCCAGCGCCAGGCGCGGCTCGGGGCGGTGCAAGGCCTCGAGGCAGCGTGCGGCGCCGTCGCCGGTCAGCGTCGCGTCACCGTGCAGGGCTTCGAGACCGAGCGCGGCCAGGCCGGGCTGGCCGGACACCCACACGTCGTCGCCGGCGCGACCGCCGGCGCGGGTCACCGCCTCGCCGCGCGGGACCTCGCCGATGATCGTCACCGACAGCGTCAGGGGGCCGCGGGTGGTGTCGCCGCCGACGATATCGACCTCGAAGGCCTCGGCGCAGGCAAAGAAGCCGCGCGAAAAGGCGGCGATCCAGTCCTCGTCGGCGGCCGGCAGCGCGATCGCCAGCGTCGCCCAGCGCGGCACTGCGCCCATTGCCGCCATATCCGACAGGTTGACCGCCAGCGTCTTCCAGCCCAGCGCTTCGGCGTCGGTGTCGGGGAAGAAATGCGTGCCCGACACCAGCATGTCGGTCGATACGGCGAGCTGCATTCCCGCGGCCGAGCTCAGCAGTGCTGCGTCGTCGCCGACGGCAAGATCGCTGTGCCGCGGGCTGCGGTCGAAGTGGCGGCGGATCAGGTCGAATTCCGATGGCATGGGCGTGGAGGAGGGGGGTTGTTGCCGGTGCGCGAGGAGCTTAGCGCAGCCACCGGGGCCCGTCTAAACAATTTGCACAAATGCAATTTGCTAGAATGAGGCGGTTTGGTTAACGGGAAGAACCATGTGCGGAATCGCAGGCGAAATCAGATTTGACGGTCGGGAAGCCGACCTCGCGGCGCTGGCGCGAATGAACGAAAGCCAGCGCCGGCGCGGTCCCGACGCGGGCGGCATGTTCGCGCAGGACGGCTGGTCCTGCGGCCATCGCCGCCTCAAGATCATGGACCTTTCGGACGCCGCGCAGCAGCCGATGTTCGATCCCCTGCTCGGTTTCGGCATCGTCTTCAATGGCGCGGTCTACAACCACCCCGAACTGCGCCGGGAGCTCGAGGGCCTCGGCTACCGCTTCTACTCGCATGGCGACACCGAGGTGCTGCTCAAGGCCTACCACGCCTGGGGGCCGGACTTCGTGCACCGCCTCAACGGCATGTTCGCCTTCGCCATCTGGGAGCGCGATAGCGGGCGCGTACTGCTCGGGCGCGACCGCCTCGGCATCAAGCCGCTGTACTACAGCGAGCAGGCCGGTGCGCTGCGCTTCGCCTCGTCGCTGCCGGCCCTGCTCGCGGCGGGCGGCGTCGACACGGCGATCGACCCGGTCGCGCTCAACCACTACCTCTCCTTCCACGCGGTGGTGCCCGCCCCGCACACCATTCTGCGCGGCGTGCGCAAGCTCGCGCCCGGCACGCTGATGACGATCGAGGCCGACGGTCGGCGCAGCGAGCGCACGTTCTGGTCGCTCGAGTACCCGCGCGACGCGGCCGACGAGAACCGCAGCTTCGAGGAATGGACCGAGATCCTGCTCGACGGCCTGCGTGCCGCGGTCAAGCGCCGGCTGGTGGCCGACGTGCCGGTCGGCGCGCTGCTGTCGGGCGGCGTCGATTCCAGCCTGATCGTCGGCCTGATGCACGAGGCCGGCGTGCGCGACCTGCGCACCTACAACGTCGGCTTCGAGGACGTTGGCGGCGAGAAGGGCAACGAATTCGAATACGCGGACATCGTCGCGCGCCGCTTCGGCACCGAGCACGAGCGCATCTTCGTGCCCGAATCCGACCTGCTGGCGCGCCTGCCCGAGGCGGTGGAGGCGATGAGCGAGCCGATGGTGAGCCACGACTGCATCGGCTTCTACCTGTTGTCCGAGGCGGTGTCGCGCCACAGCAAGGTGGTGCAGAGCGGCCAGGGCGCGGACGAGGTCTTCGGCGGCTATCACTGGTATCCGAAGCTCGCCGGCAGCGCCGACCCGCTGGCCGACTACCTCGCCGCCTTCCGCGACCGCGATCATGGCGAGTACCGCGCCGTGGTCAGCCCGGCGTGGCTCGAAGGCGCAGGCGGCGCCGACCACAGTGCCGACTTCGTCGCCCGCGCCTTCGCCGCGCCCGGCGCGGACGACCCGGTGGACAAGGCCTTGCGCCTCGACACCACGGTGATGCTGGTCGACGATCCGGTCAAGCGCGTTGACAACATGACGATGGCATTCGGTCTGGAGGCGCGGGTGCCTTTCCTCGATCACGAGCTGGTCGAACTCGCCGCCCGCATCCCGGCCCGCCACAAACTCGCGCACGGAGGCAAGGGCGTGCTCAAGGAGGCCGCGCGCAAGGTCATCCCGAGCGCGGTCATCGACCGGCCCAAGGGCTATTTCCCGGTGCCGGCCCTGAAGCACCTGCGTGGCCCGGTTCTCGAGCGCGTGCAGGACGCGCTCGGCAGTCGCGCTGCGCGCGAGCGCGGCCTCTTCCGCAGCGACTATGTCGCCCGCCTGCTGGCCGATCCGTCGGCCCACCTGACGCCTCTTCGCGGGTCCAAGCTGTGGCAGCTCGGCCTGCTCGAATGGTGGCTGCAGACGCATGCCGCCTGACGGAGAGCCCTGATGCGCAAGCAACTCAGCCGCGCCTGGCGCCCGGCCCGCCAGCCCTTGCACCTGCCCCCCGGCCAGCCCGAGGTGGCGGCCATGCCCCAGGACGTGATCATCGACTGCAGCTGGGGGCGATTGCTGCCCGCCCAGACCTGGCACGACCCGGCGCGGCTGGCGGCGGAACTGCTGCGCGAGGCGCCGGGCAAGCGCGACATCGCCTTTTACGTCGAGAAGCCGCAGGTGGTGGTGGCGCAGGCGCCGCAGCAGCTGTTCCTCGATCCCTCGGACGCCTTCCGCCTGCAGCTGTCGGCTTATCGCACGCATCCCCCGGTGCGGCGTGGCTTCACCCTGCGACGGCTGCGCACCCGCGCCGATGTCGCCGCAATCAACGCGCTGTATCGCGCCCGCGGCATGGTCGAGGTCGATGCCCAGCAGGTCTGGAGGGCGCGCGCGAGCCGGGCGATCGCCTACGCGCTGGCCGAGGACCTGGCGAGCGGTGAGGTGGTTGGCGTGGCGATGGGGCTGGACCACGTCGAGGCCTTCAGCGACGCCCAGCACGGCTCCAGCCTGTGGGCGCTGGCGGTGGCGCCGCAGGCGGCGCAGCCGGGCATCGGCGAGGCCCTGGTGCGTTACCTGGCGGAGCGCTTCCAGGCGCGCGGTCGGGCGTGGATGGACGTATCGGTCGTGCACGACAACGAACAGGCCATCGCCCTGTACGAGAAGCTCGGCTTCCAGCTCATCCCGGCCTTCGCGGTGAAGCGCCGCAACGCCATCAACGAGCCGCTGTTCACCGGCGCGGCGGACGGCTTCGACGAGCTCAATCCCTATGCGCGCCTGATCACCGACGAGGCCGGCAGACGCGGCATCCATGTCGAGCTGCTCGACGCCGAGAACGGCTATTTCCGCCTCACCCTCGGCGGCACCAGCATCGTCTGCCGTGAATCGCTGTCCGAGCTGACCTCGGCGATCGCGATGAGCCGCTGTCAGGACAAGCGGGTGACGCTGAAGCTGCTCGCGGCAGCCGGCCTGTCGGTGCCGGCGCAGACGACGGCCGGTGCGCCGGCCGACAATGCCGCCTTCCTGGCCGAGCAGGGCGCGGTGGTGGTGAAGCCGGTGGAGGGCGAGCAGGGCAAGGGCATCAGCGTGAACCTGAGCGCGGCCGAGGAGCTCGAGGCCGCGATCGCCCGCGCGCGCGAGCACTGCGACCGTGTGCTGATCGAGCGCTTCTGCGCCGGCGAGGATCTGCGCATCGTCGTCATCGGCTTTCGCGTCGTCGCCGCCGCGGTGCGCCGTCCGCCGATGATCCTGGGCGATGGTGAAAGCACCGTGCGTGCGCTGATCGAGAAGCAGAGTCGCCGCCGCGCGGCCGCCACCGGCGGCGAAGCGCATATTCCCCTCGACGACGAGACCGGGCGCTGCGTGCGCAGTGCCGGCTTCGAGCTCGACGACGTGCTTCCCGCCGAGCAGTGGCTGACGGTGCGCAAGGCCGCCAACCTGCACACCGGCGGCACCATCCACGACGTCACCGCCGAGCTGCATCCGGCGCTGCGCGACGCGGCGGAAAAGGCCGCGCGCGTGCTCGACATCCCGGTGACCGGCCTGGACTTCCTGGTGCCCGACGTGGCTGGCGAGGACTACGTCATCATCGAGGCCAACGAACGCCCCGGCCTCGCCAACCACGAGCCGCAGCCCACCGCCGAGCGCTTCGTCGACCTGCTGTTCCCGCGCTCGCGCGTCAGCGATCGAGGCTGAGCGCGCTCGCCAATGGGCGCGGCAGCCGGGCGCGCAAGGCGTCCCAGTCGACCGCGTCGAGCGTGTTCTTGACCAGCAGGCCGAGCTCGGTGTCGCCCTCCATGCGCAGGCGTCGACTGAAGAACAGGGTGTCGGCGTCCTCCTCGCGTAGCGCGAGCGCGAGGTAGTCGCGGGCGCTGGCCGAGATCACCAGATCCGGCTTCGACGCCGGCGCGGTCGCGCTAAAGCCCGCGGGCGTGAGGCTGAAGTCCAGGCGCAGGCCGGCGTCGCTGACGCGGAGCCGCAACTGGCGGCCGTTCAGCGGCGCCAGCGCCTCGCGCGGCAGGATGCGGCCCAGCGCCAGGTTCAGCGCCATGCTCAGCAGCATGGCGGGCGGGCGCTGCGGCAGACGGGCGAGGACGCGCGCGAGCGCCGGCGGCGCGGTGAACGGCGGCACGCGCAAGGCGCCGACGCGGCGCCTCAGCGACTGCTCCAGGCTGCCGGGCAGCAGCGCCGGGAACGGGAAGGCGGGCAGGGCGGGCATGGGATCCTCGAAGTGACGATGTGACTGACTGCGGGCGCGCCGGGCTCAGGCCGGCAGGTACTGCTCGACACCCGGCCGACCGTGCCAGAAGCCGTTGCACGGTGCCGCGACCATCCACTGGCGGCTGGCGGCGACGGCCGCCGCCGGCGTCTCCCTGCCATCGACGGTGGCGCGAAACAGTTCCAGCACTGCCCGCGTGTGCTCGCCCTGCGGGCTGATGCGCAGCACCTCGGCGCGCTCGCGCACCGCCGCCAGGTCGCCGAGCAGGGTGTGCACGCGGGCCGATTGGGTCTGCACGCCGTTCAGCGTCAGGAAGGGCTCGCCCTCGCGCGTGCGCAACGTGATGCCGTCCATGATCGCGAGGCAGCGGAACTCGCAGCTGTCCTTTTGCAGGTTGAAATGGCGGGCGGTGAAGCAGCGCGCCGAATGCGCCAGCGGCAGGCGGCCCCAGGCGAAGACCTCGGTCTCGATCGTGCTGGCCAGTCCCGCGCGCAGCCCGGCCAGCGCGTCGCCGGAAATCTCCGGCGCCACCGCCCAGCGCGTGGCGCCCGCCTCCATCAGCAGCGCCAGGGTGTGCGGGTTGAAGATGTTCAGCGTCGGTCCGGCCACCCAGTCGCGCACCCCGGCCGCGGCCAGCAACTGCACCGCGGCCATGTCGTTGGCCTCGATGCGGAACTCGGTCTGCGCGACGCTGCGCCGCAGAAGCTTGAGGTCGGACTCGGACTCGATCAGCCCCTGCGTGGACAGCACGACCTCCTTGCCGGCGGCCGCGAGGAAGCGGCCGACCTCGAGCCAGTCCTCCAGCCGTAGCTCGTGGCGGCGCGAGCACACGGTTTCGCCGAGATAGACGCTGTCGGCCGGGCTTTCGGCGATGTCGGCATAGAAATCGAGCACACTCTGGCGCGGCCAGTAGTAAAGCAGGGGGCCAAGGGCGAGTTTCAGTGCCTGGGGTTTCATTGGCGACGGTCTCATTTCCATGGGCGGTAATAGGCGCCCAGGGTGTGGCTCTGGCCTTCGGACACCTTGTTGAGTTCGGCCATCCACGCCGGCAGCACGGTGAAGCTGTCGGGTGCGGCGATCACCTTGTCGAGCGCGGCGCGCCACACCCGGGTCACCTGCGCCACATAGGCCGGGCTGCGCTGGCGGCCCTCGATCTTGATCGCACGAATGCCGATGCGGGCGAGCTCGGGCAGCAACGCCAGGGTGTTCAGGCTGGTCGGCTCCTCGATCGCGTAATAGGTCTC
>JBFGZP010000125.1:0-8959 GCA_041586695.1 Thauera sp. | reverse complement strand
GGGCATGATGGTGTCGGTGCACGGCACGCAGTTGTCGACCTGCACGGTGAGCCTGGTCGACGCAGACAAGGTCATCACCGCCGGTCACTGCATCACCGTGGAAGAGGCCGAATCCGCCTCGATCACCTTCGATTACGCCACCGACTGCGCAGGCAACCGCCCCCCCGCCTACAACGCCCGTTTCCACAAGGTCAGCGCGCTGCTCGAGCGGCGCTGGGACGGCACCCACGACTATGCCCTGCTGCAGCTCGCGACCGCGCCCGCGGGCATCCCGGCGCTGCAGATGCGCCACGACGTGCCCGCGGCGGGCGAGCAGGTCTTCGGCATCCATCATCCCAATGGGGCGGTGAAGAAGCTGTCGCTTCCCCACCCCGGCTTCGCCGCCGTATCGAGCAGCAATGCGCTGGCGATTCGGGTGCCGGCGGATTTCGACGTCTCCGGCGGCAGCTCGGGCTCGGGCCTGTTCGACCTCGCCGGGCGCATCGTCGGCGTTCTTTCCAACGGCAATCCCTGTGCGGGCTCGGCCCTCACGTATTACCCCACGGCCGCCTACTTCACCGACACCGTGCCGGCACCGCCGCCACCACTGACGCGTGACGTCATGGTGGTGTTCGACCGCTCCGGCAGCATGTCGGAAGACGACGGCAGCGGTCGCAGCAAGATCGAGGCCGCACGCGATGCGGTGTCCCTGTTCGTGCAGCTGGTGCAGGCCGGCGGCGGCAATCGCCTCGGCCTGGTGTCCTTCGCCACCGCCGCGACCTCGCCGGCCGACTTCGGCATCGCCAACCTCACCAACGCGACCAAGACCACCCTGATCGGAGCGGCGCCCTATGCCGGCGGTACGGTCGGGGGCCTGGCGCCGGGCGGGGCGACCAGCATCGGCGAAGGCCTCGACGCCGCGCGCCTGCAGTTCCCGGCGCCGGGCGCGAACCCGCGCTCGATCCTGCTGCTGACCGACGGCATGCAGAACACGCCGCGATTCATCGACGAAGTCGAGGACGATCTCGGCGCCATCGCCGTGCATGCGATCGGCTTCGGCACCGAGGCCAACCTGCAGGGGGATCTGCTCACCGCGCTGGCGGCCGACCACGATGGCCTCTACATGCGCGCCGGCAATGGCCTGGCGCTGGAGAAGTTCTTCGCCCAGGCCTTCGGCAACATCTTCGAGGCCGGCGTCCTGTTCGATCCCGAGTTCGCGCTCGCCGCCGGCGCCGACGGCGAAGCGATCGCGTTCCCTGTCTGCGCCGAGGAGGCGATCACCGCAGTCGTCGGCTGGGACCGCACCGACGCCGCCTTGCTCATCGAGATCACCAGCCCCGGCGGGGCGGTGGTCACGCAGTCCGCGCCCGGCGTGTACGCGGCGACCGGACGCACCTGGAGCTTCCTGCGTCTGCCGCTGCCACACGGCGGCGAACGCAGCGGCCAGTGGCGGGTGCGCGTGCGCCGGCCCGGCGGCAGCACCGAATTCCCGCCGCCTTCCCCGCCCCTGCGCTATTTCGTGAACGTGATCCCCAGCGGGGGGCCGCGGCTGCTGCACGCCGGCGGCGATCGACGCCGGCGCTACTACACGGGCGACGCGATCAACCCGCGGCTGATGCTGCGCTACGACGATGGCGGCTGGCCCCAGCACGCCGACATCAGGCTGACCCTGTCGCGACCGGATCGCAGCATCGGCAACGTCCTCACCACAACCGGGCTGCAACCGCCGGCTGTGCGCGACGGCGATGCGATCGCGGCGCTGCAGGCAAGCCTGCAGGCCGTCGAGGCCTCGACCGGAAAGCCGGTGGTGGACTATATCGACCAGGTCTTCACCCTGGGTGACGGCCCGGCCGACACCGGTGGGCTGTTCGAGGCCGGTGGCATATACGGCCGCGCGCTGGCCGAGCAGCTGACGGTGGAGGGGCACTACACGCTCCACGCCAGGGCCAGTTTCGACGACGGCTGCGAAGGCGCCCGCGAACTCGCCTGGAGTTTCTCGGTGGCCGTGGGCATCGATGCCGGACGCACCGATGTCGGCAGCACGCCGCTGGGTCCCGGGCCCGGCGGCACTGAATGCCTGCTGCTGACGATCACGCCGCGCGATCGCTACGGCAATCACCTCGGACCCGGGCGCGCCGACGCCTTCGAGATCCAGCCGCAGCCCGGCACGGAGCTCGCCGGCGAGCCCAGCGACCTCGGCAACGGCGCCTATCGGGTGAAGGTGTGCTGGGACCCGGCCACCGCCGATCTGCCCGGCGTCGGCCTGGTGCAACCCGGACGGCCGCCGGCGGTGGTCACGCCGGGCGATCTGCGACGCTATGTCTATAGCGTGAAGTTCGTCTGTGGGGAGCAGGGAGAGGAATGCGGCGGATGCGTGCCGGTGCGCCCCGGCCGTTACGCGACCGACATCACCATCCACAACTTCCGCGACCGCCCGGCACCCATCGTCAAGCGCCTGATCCCGCTGATCCTCTCCGGCGCGGTGCGCGGTCGCGACCCCGAGGTGGCACAGACGACGAGCCGAGACACGCTCACCCTGCCGGCGCACGGCGCAACGATGGACGACTGCAGCCGGATTTTCGAATCGGCCATGGGGGCGAGGCCGACCTGGCAGTTGCCCCTGACGACCGGACTGCTGGAGATCACGAGCCTGGTGGAACTCGGCGTGACTGCCGTCTACACGGTGACCGACCCCGGCAGCGGGACCACGTCGATCGACGTGGAAAGCATTGCGGCGAAGCCGTACTGAAACCCAATCTGTGAAAGAGGATTGAAGCCATGAAAGCATATGACCCCGAGGCGCTGAAGCGCGCCGCAATCAAGGCCATCTCGGAAAAAGCCGATATCGGGCAACCGGCGCTCAGGCACACGGCAGAGGACATCGTGCCCTCCACCGGCAAGCGCGTGTTCCTGTTCACCGCAACCGCCGCCGACCGGGTCAACGACCCGGCGGTCAGCGTCGTCGTCGACGAGTCGGGCGCCGTGCTCGACCGCGCCGAACTGAGCGCTGCCGAGGGCCGGCCCTTCTTCAAGCCCGGCTTCACCGCCATTCCGGCCGATGCGCTCGAGCCGCGAAAGATCAAGCTCGACCCGGCGAAGAACGACCTGCGACTGGAGGAATGCGACCGCTTCGCGGAGACGATCACGGTGACGATTCCCAAGAGCGGCGCGGTGTCCAAGGCGGACGTCTACTTCCTCGCCGACACCACTGGCAGCATGGGCGAAATCATCGACGCGGTGAAGGCCGGCGCAGGCGACATCCTCAACGCCCTCGCCGGTCTCGGCCTCGACCTCGCCTACGGCGTCGGCAACTACAAGGACTTCCCCTCGGACCCCTACGCCTTCGCGGCGCAGCAAAGCGTCACCACCGACGAGGTCAGCGTGCTCGCCGCGATCAACGCCTGGACTGCGAGTGGCGGCGACGATACCCCGGAGGGGCAGTTTTTCGCCCTCGACCAGATCGCCGTCCCGCCCGGAGGCGGCCCGATCGGCTGGCGCGCCGGCGCCAAGCGCATCATCGTCTGGTTCGGCGACGCGCCCGCCCACGACCCGGTGTGCCAGGCCATCTCCGGCCTGCCGTACGCCATTACCGAGGCGAGCGTGACCAACAAGCTCGTCGGCGAGGACATCGCGGTCGTCGCCATCAGCACCACGACCGGCACGCCGGGCGCACTCGACGCCGATCCGGTGCCGCTGTCCGACGACTACAACGCCGCCTGCGGCGCCCCCGCCGGCGCTGCGGGCCAGGCCAGCAACATCGCCAGCGCGACCGGCGGCAAGCACGTCTCCGGCATCGATGCGCTGTCGATCGTGCAGACCATCATCGACCTGATCAAGGCCGTGGTCGGTTCGGTGGACAACGTCAGCCTGGTGCCCGACGCCGTCATCGCCCCCTTCGTGGTTTCGATCGATCCCGCCGGCGGTTATGGGCCGCTGCCCGGAGACAAGGACCACGTGCTCAGGTTCGATGTCGTCTTCGCGCCCGGGAAGGTGCGCTGCGGCACCGAGGACAAGGTCTTCGCCGGCGCGCTCCATGTCGTCGCCGACGGCACCGTGGTGGCGAAGAAGCCCACCCGCATCACCATCCCGGCATGCAGGTTCAGCTACAGCGTCAAGTTCGTCTGCGGCGTGCAGCAGGACTGCGAGTGTGCGTGCGCCCCGGTGCGCCCCGGCATCTATGCGACCGAAATCAACATCCACAACCACAAGTGCCGCGATGCCGAGGTCGAAAAGTGGCTGATGCCGATGGTGTTCGCCGGCGCCGCGCTCGGGCGCGAACCGCGCGTGGTCAAACGCCGCCTGGGCGATCGCATCAAGCTGCCCGCCGACTCCGCGACCATGGACGACTGCTGCCGCATCACCGAGATGCTGCTGGGTGCGCCATCGACTGCGCCGATGCCATTGACCATCGGCTTCATGGAGATCGTCAGCAACGTCGAGCTCAACGTCACCGCGGTGTATACCGCCACCGACCTGAAGTCGAACGGCCTCAGCATCGACGTCGAGAACGTGACGCCGCGCCTGAAGTAGCGCTGCCGCGTCCGATCGAAAACGCGCACCCCGGTGCGCGTTTTTTCTTGCCCTGCGCGGGAAGGTCCGGGCGCATCCACGTGTGAATAGTTGCCATTTTTCCCGGGTATTTCCGCACTGCATCGCACCCACGCCGATGCCAGACTGGGGACATACGCAAGTGCTTGAACCGAGTGCGTATGCAGCGTTCGGTCGGATGTCCGAAAGGGCAACCGAACCGGTAGTCAGCCTTACCTACTCATGGAGAACCATCATGAAAAACCAGGATCAAGCCCGCATGACCAGCCTGTCGCAGCAGGACGTCGCCCGCGTTTCCGGAGCGGGTTTCGTCGCAGAGGCGCAGGACATGTACGGCAACACCATGTCGGTGGAAGCGTGGATGGACCGCAAGGTCGCGATGCTCTACGACGACGGACTGAGTCCGCATGATTTCTATACCCCAGGCTTCAACAAGGACAAGCCGAACATCTATCGCAGCAGCTGACCCCCATCAGCCGGATGGAAAAGCATGCCGTGCGCCTCCATGCCTATTGCAGCGCGACCAGCCCCGTGACGAGCCTGGGGGTCGAATCGCGAGAGCCGTGGGTTGCTCGCGCCCGGTGCGGCGTCGGCCTGTCGCCGTCGCCGCAGGGCGAAGGCAGTGCGCGCAGAAGCTGCAAACCATGCGGGCTAGGGGCCAGCTCGGCAGCGCGGCGCGTAGGTGCGCGCGCTGCCGAGGTAGCGCGTCCATTCCTCGGCCGAAAGGGCACGGCGGGCCAGGGCGCACGCCCAGTCGGCGAGGCGGTCGCCGCGCAGGTCAAGCGTCAGCAGGCGTCCGCCGCGTCCATCGGCCAGCCAGAGGGGCTCCGCGCCATCCGCCAAGCCGAGCACGCGGACCCCGCGGCCCAGCGGCAGCGGGCTTTCGACGCGCTGCATCGCCCCGAGGTCGAAGACGGCTACGGTCGACTCGCCGTGCAGGTACAGCCGCGTGCCGTCTCGTGTGAACAGCGCCTGCGGGCCGAACAACCCGGCGTCGTCGAGCGCCAGTTCTACCTGCTGCACGCGCGGTTGCAGGTCCGGCAGCGCCAGCACGCTGAGCGAGGGGCGACGCACGCCGCGCTCCAGCCTGCCGATCTGCAGGGGCGCCGCGTGCAGCACCGCCAGCCAGCGTCCGTCCGGGCTGGCGGCCAGGCCCGCGGCGCCCGCACCGACGTCGATGGCGCTGCCGAGCCGTGCCCCCGACACGCTGTCCCAGGCCTGCACGCGGCGCTCGACCAGGGTGTAAAGCACGCGCCCATCCGGCCCGAACGCCGCCGCCGCGACTGCGCCGCCCGCCGCCAGCACCCGCTCTTCGGGGCCGCCGAGAACGGCCTCGTTGTCGCGCCGGCGCAGCACTCGTTCGCCATGGCGCGCCAGCTCCTCGCTTCCCAGGCCGATTGCCGGTGCGCGGGTCGGCGCCGGCACTGCGTCGTCGAGCTGCGCGCGACCCGGGACGAACCAGCCCCCGCCGGTCGCGGTGCGCACGCCGATGCGCGCGGCCGACGCGTCGAGCCAGGCGTCGTGCAAGGGCACCGGCGACTGCCACTGCAGGCGTGCCGGCGGCGTGAGATGCAGGTCGTGGGCGATGAAGATGCGCCCGTCGCGGTCCGCCGACGCGAGCCGGGTGCCCGCGTCCAGCAGTGCCATGCCGGCAGGTGCCGAGGCGTGGCGGTACAGCTCGGTCGCGTCCCAGCGCCGCCCTTCATCGTCGCGCACCCAGCGCACGACGGCCCCGTCGGCGTGCGCGGTGACCAGCATGTGGCCGCCGGCGGCCACCACCATCGATTCCACCAGACCGTGATCGAGGGTTGCAATCCAGTCGCTGCGGTGGCCTTGTTCGAGATCGAAGATGTCGATGCGCCCGAGCGACCAGGCGACGAACAGGCGCCTGCCGCCGTCGGCGAACGCGAGAGCCACGACCGACCCGGCGCCGCCTCTCGGCAGTTCCGGCGCCTTGTCGCGGGGGCGCATCGCGTGCAGCGCCAGCGAGCCGAGATCGCCGCCGACGGCGAGCCAGCGGCCGTCCGGAGAGAAGCGCACGCGTGCTGCCGCGCCGCCGCCCTGGACCCGACGCGGCTGCCCGCTGTCGAGGTCGTACACCATCACATGCCCGTTGCTGCCGGCGCTGCCGTCGAGCACCTGCGTGGCCGCGGCGAGTCGGCGCCCATCGGCACTGAACGAGAGGTCGAGCGTGATCTGTTCCTTTTCAAACGGCGACAACAGGGTGCGCTCGACCCGACCGTCCCGCCACAGCGATATCGTGCCGCCGTATCCGGCGAAGGCGACCATGGCCCCGTCGTCCGAGACGGTGTGCGCCGCCGGCCCGGCCAGCAAGCCACCACGACCCCGATGCACGAGCGTCCAGCCGTCGCCGGCCAGGTCCATGCGCCAGAGGTCGCCGCCGCTGTCGCCGGCGTAGATCACGCCGCTTCCGGGTCGCGCCGCAAGCGACGAGAAGCGCAGCTCATGCTCGACGATGCGCTGCAACGGCAACGCCCGCGCCAGCGCGATCAATGTCGCGGCGGCCTCCGGGGTCGGCACCACCGCATGCGCCTGCGCCGCCAGCAGCAGCGCAAGCACCGGCTCGCGCACGCGCATCTCGGCGGCCTGCGCGGCGAGCTGGCGCGACACGGCCTGCTCGCGCTCGGCTTCGGCCTGCGCGCGCTGGCGATTCGCTTCGATCGCCTGCCACACTGCCAGCGCAGCGGCGACCGTGATCGTGGCCACTGCCGCACGTGCGAGCATGCGCGTGCGTCGCAGCTGGCGCACGTCCTCGCCGTCGAGTCGGTCTTTCGGCAAACCGCGCACCGGGGCGACGAGGTCGAGGCAGGCCGTGCGCAGGCGCGGGTCGCGGGCGTCGATCCGACCCGCGTCGCGCGCCCAGCGCAGGTCGACGTAGAGCGGCACCTCGGCGAAGCGTCCCGTCACCACCTCTCGTGGCAGCGCGGTGGTTCGCGACCAGTCGAAGTCCCCGACCGCTTCGTCCCATTCGATCGAGCCTTCGGTGAGCACGACGAGCAGCCGCGCAATGCCGCACTCGTCGAGCCACCAGCGCAGTTCCTTGCAACACCATGGCGACCCGGCGGCCCCGGGCGAGGCGAGAAAGATGAACCAGCGCGAACCGGAAAGGTGCTCCAGGATTCCACTCCAGACCCCGGGGCTGGCCGACAGGCTGGTCTGATCACGGAAGACGTCGATCGCACGCAGCTGGAACATCGGTCGCGCCAGGCGTTCGAGGCCCCGCTCCAGCGCCGGCGCCAGCGCGACGTCCGCCTCGTGGCTGTAGCTCATGAAGGCGTCGTGTGAGACGGGCATCGGCTCCTCCGGCCTGCGTGCGGCCAGCCCGCACTGAGCGCATGCCAGTGCGGCATCTGGGGCGACGCATGTAAAGGATAGGAAATATCGACGACCACAACCACAAGTGTCGCAGCCCGCGCAACACCCTTGGCGTCGCCGCGTTGCACATCGCCCCGCCAGCGCCCTGGCTGCCGAAGGAAATTCATGCCAAGACCGATCCTGCCCGCCTGGCTTCGCTGACGAAGCAGCTCGACCCCGACATTCTGTTCCGCCACACCAGGAGCGGCAACGCCTGAGCCACGCTGGCCGGCGGGACCAACTACGCCTGCGGCGGGGCGCGTTCGCGCGACCATCGATTCGATCTCGACGATTCGAACTTCGACCCGCTGAGCATCGATCCGACGACCCCGAATCCATTCTTCAAGTCAGTTTTCTCGGGCAACGCGACGCCTTCCTCGCCCAGCCGGTCCTGGCACTGGAGACTGGCACCCTGTGCCCGAGATACTCGAACTCCAGTCCGTGCCCGCGCAGATGGTCGCCGCGCAGGTCTCGCAGGGATTGTTCGCCAACGCCGACATCATCCGCTTCGACACGTTTCCGTTCCTGAGGGATCTGGTCGCCGACCCCACGCGATTCGGCCTGCCGGCCGGCGTGAATACGACCGACCCCTGCTTTGCCGGCTTTGTCGGCGATTCCGGGACAACCTGCAAGGACCCGGCGAATCGGCTCTTTTGGGACTAGATTCACCCGTCCGCACTCGCCCATCAGGTCCTTGGCGCCGCTGTGACCGCAGCCGTCGTGCCCGAGCCCGCCGCAATCGCGTTGATCGCGCTCGCCCTTGCGACGCTCTCCCTTCAGCGTCGGCGGCGGAGCAGGCTCGCGCCGCGACGCCTTGCTTGAGTGCCCCTGGCTCGGGTCGGACGGCGGTCGCGGCTGGTCGGTAGTCGGGCGCGGTGTCAGGCCAGGGCCGGATCTGCCACTTCGCGGCTGTCGCCCCACCCGCGGGCAGGCTGCAGCGAACCCTTCACCGCGTGCATCTCGTTCACCACCCGTCCGCCGCCGAGCACGATCACCCGATCGGCGCTGGCTATGGTCTCGGGGCGATGGGCGACGATGATGCGGGTCAGGCTGAGGG
>JBFGZP010000124.1:0-8997 GCA_041586695.1 Thauera sp. | reverse complement strand
GCGTCAAGATCGTCACCTGGGTGTGGCAGGCGGGCGGCATCGCCTCCAAGCCGAAGGCGATTCTGGCCCCGGACGACGTCAAGGGCGTGAAGATGCGCGGCGCGAGCAAGCACATGGACCTGATGCTGAAGGCCGGCGGTGGCTCGATCACCAACGTGCCGTCCAACGAGGTCTATAGCGCGATGCAGACCGGCGTGCTGGACGCTGCCGTGACCTCGAGCACCTCGATCATCAGCTTCCGCCTTGAGGAGGTCGCGGACCATCTCTCCACCGCGCGCAAGAACTCCTTCTGGTACATGTTCGAGCCGCTGCTGATGGCCAAATCCACCTTCGACCGCCTCACACCGGAGCAGCAGAAGATCGTCATGGAAGTGGGCGAGAGCCTCGAGAAGTTCAGCATCGAGGAGTCGAAGAAGGACGACGAGCGCGCGGCGGAGGTGTTCGAGAAGGCCGGCAAGAAGGCCTACGACATCGACGACGCCGCCTTCGCGAAGTGGCGCGAGGTCGCCAAGGCGAGCGCGTGGAAGGACTACGCCGAAGAAGTGAAGGGTGGTCAGGAACTGCTCGACATGGCCGTTTCGGTCAAGTAAGCGGTCTTCACACCTGTCGGGCCCCGCGGGGCCCGACAGGTACTCCAAATCGGGAGATCAAGGATGAACAATTCTGCCTGGCGCCTGTTCAGCGGCACCGTCAAGGGCGTCAACAAGCTGATGGCCTACCTGTCGGCGTTCCTCATCCTGGGGTGCACGCTGGTGCTGGTGTACGAGGTCATCACGCGCTACGTGATCCACGTCTCGAACGACTGGGTGATCGAACTCAGCATCTTCATGCTGATCGCGGCGACCTTCCTCGCCGCTGCCCATACCCAGTCCGAGCGCGCGCACGTCGGTATCGAGGTGCTCGACGAGGTCATGTCGGCGAAGTGGAATCGCTGGCGCTACCTGCTCGGCGACGTGCTGTCGGCGCTGTTCTGCACGCTGATCGCCTACCTGTCGTGGGTGTATTGGCACGAGGCCTGGGACGAGGGCTGGGAAACCAGTTCGACCTGGGGACCGAAACTGTGGATTCCCTACTTCTTCATGGCGTTCGGCATGAGCCTGCTGGTGCTGCAATACCTGGTGCAGATCGTCGAGGATGTCGTCGACCCGAAACGGCACCAAGAACACGAATTCCTCGGAGAATGACATGGGCGTGCTCGAAATAGGTCTCATCTACGGCGCACTGACGCTGGTGCTGCTATTCTCCGGCATGCCGATCGCGTTCGCGCTCGGCTCGTCGGCGGTCGTGATCATGTTCTTCTTCATGCCGGCGACCAATATCGGCCTGATCGCGGAGACGATCTTCGGCGAGCTGGACAACTTCACTCTGCTGACGATTCCGCTCTTCATCCTCATGGGCGCGGCAATCGGCAAGACGCGCGCGGCGGTGGACCTGTACGAGTCGGCGTATCGCTGGCTGTACAAGGTGCCGGGCAGCCTCGGCGTTGCCAACGTCGCTGGGTGCACGATCTTCTCTGCGCTGTGCGGCTCGAGTCCGGCTACCTGCGCCGCGATCGGCGGCATGGGCATCCCGGAGATGCGCAAGCGCGGCTATTCGGGCGGCCTGGCCTCGGGCCTGATCGCCGCCGGCGGCACTCTCGGCATCCTCATCCCGCCCAGCATCACGCTGATCATCTACGGCGTCATCGCCGAGCAGTCGATCGGCAAGCTGTTCATCGCGGGTATAGTCCCCGGTGTGCTGCTCGCCGTGCTGTTCGCGCTGTGGGTGGTGTTCAAGTTCACCCGTGAGCGCAACGCGGCTCTGGCCGGGATGGGCGGAGCGCAGGGCGCGGAGTTGCTGCGTGAGGAGCACTTCAGCTGGGCGCAGCGCATGGAGGCACTGCCGCGCCTGCTGCCCTTCCTGATCCTAATCGCAGCGATCATGTTTGCGATGTACGGTGGCTTCGGCACGCCGTCCGAGGTCGCTGGCGTGGGCGCCTTCGGCGCGCTGATCCTGGTGGCGATGCTCTACCAGTGCTACCACTGGAAGGACATCAAGGTGATCCTGACCGGGACCGCGCGTGAGTCCTGCATGATCATGATGATCATCGCGATGGCCTTCCTGTTCACCTACGTCATGAGCTACCTGCGCATCAGCCAGAGCCTGGCGGAGTGGCTGGTGGCACTGGAAATGTCGAAGTGGGCGCTGCTCTTCTGGGTGAACATCCTGTTGCTGGTGCTGGGCTTCTTCCTGCCGCCGGTCGCGATCATCCTGATGGTCACGCCGGTGATCCTGCCGGGCATCCTGGCCGCGGGCTTCGACCCGATCTGGTTCGGCATCATCCTGACGATCAACATGGAGCTGGGCCTGATCACGCCGCCGGTGGGCCTCAACCTGTTCGTGATCAACGGCATCGCGCCAGACATCAAGTTCGGCGAGATCGCCCGCGGCATCCTGCCCTTCATCGTGATCATGTGTCTGTACATCGCGCTGCTCGCGGTGTTCCCGGACATCGTCATGTTCCTGCCCAACATGTTCTATCAGTAAGCAGGGCGCCGCGTCGCGCGACTGCGCCGCCCGGAACCGTCGGACGGCACGGCGAACCTGAATCCGAGGTACAAGCATGAGCATCAACGACAAGAACTGGCGCCGCGGCGCCGATTCGAAGGCTGCGCGGATGGCGCGCGCCGCCGATCTCGCCGATGGCCGCCGGGTGCGCCCGGCGGACGCCACGGCCCTGCTCGAGCGCGTCATCGAGGCCGGTGACCGCGTCTGTCTCGAGGGCAACAACCAGAAGCAGGCGGACTTCCTCGCCCGCGCGCTGGCCCAGGTGGATCCCGCGCGTGTGCATGACCTGCACATGCTGCAGTCGGTGGTGGCGCTGCCCGAGCACACGGCCCTGTTCGACAAGGGCGTCGCGCGCGAGATCGACTTCTCCTTCTCCGGCCCGCAGGGGACGCGACTGGCATCGCTGGTCGAGGCGGGAAAGATCCGCATCAACGCGATCCACACCTACCTCGAGCTGTTCGGGCGCTACTTCGTCGACCTGACGCCGAACGTTGCGCTGATCGCTGCGGAGGCGGTCGACTCCGCCGGCAACCTGTATACAGGCCCCAACACCGAGGACACGCCGGCGATCGTCGAGGCCACCGCCTTTCGCAACGGTATCGTGATCGCTCAGGTGAACGAGGTGCGCGACACCCTGCCACGGGTCGACATCCCGGCAGACTGGGTCGATTTCGTGGTCGTCGCGCCCAAGCCCAACTACATAGAGCCGCTGTTTACCCGCGATCCGGCGCAGATCTCCGAGATTCAGGTGCTGATGGCGATGATGGTGATCAAGGGCATCTATGCAGAGTACGGCGTGAAGCGGCTCAACCACGGCATCGGCTTCGACACCGCGGCGATCGAGCTGCTGCTGCCGACCTACGGCGAGGCGCTCGGTCTCAAGGGCAAGATCTGCACGAACTGGGCGCTCAACCCGCATCCGGCCCTGATTCCGGCGATCGAGGCCGGCTTCGTCGAATCGGTGCACAGCTTCGGCTCCGAGCTCGGCATGGAGGCCTACATCGCGGCGCGGCCCGACGTCTTCTTCACCGGCGCCGACGGCTCGATGCGCTCCAACCGCGCCTTCTGCCAGGCGGCCGGCCACTACGCCTGCGACCTCTTCATCGGCTCGACCCTGCAGATCGACCTGCAGGGCAACAGCTCGACCGCGACGAAGGGTCGCATCGCCGGCTTCGGCGGCGCCCCCAACATGGGCGCGGATGCCCGCGGCCGCCGCCACGAGAGCGCCGCCTGGGTCAAGGCCGGCGAGGAGGCCCGCCAGGGCCGCGACCAGATGCCGCGCGGGCGCAAGCTCGTAGTGCAGATGGTCGAGACCTTCCGCGAGCACATGGAGCCGGCCTTCGTCGACCGGCTCGACGCCTGGGACCTGGCCGACACCATGGGTCTCGCCAACCCGCCGGTGATGATCTACGGCGACGACGTCACCCATGTCGTCACCGAGGAAGGGATCGCCAACCTGCTGCTGTGCCGTGACCTCGACGAGCGCGAACAGGCGATCCGCGGGGTTGCCGGCTACACCGCGGTCGGGCTCGGCCGCGACCGGCGCAAGGTCGAGGAGCTGCGCGCGCGCGGCGTGATCCGCCGCGCCGAGGATATGGGCGTCTCCCGCCGCGAGGCGCGCTGCGACCTGCTCGCCGCCCGCTCGGTGAAGGATCTGGTGCGCGCCTCGGGCGGCCTCTACAACCCGCCCAGCCGCTTCCGCAACTGGTAAGCGCAGGAGAACAGACATGGAAAGACTGCAATACGAACTGGACAGCCGCGTGGCGACCGCAGTGCGCAAGCCGGTGCTGGTCGGCGTCACCGCATCGGGCAATTGCGAGGTGCTGGTCGAGGCTGGCGGCCTGCCCGCGCGCTGTGCGGTGGATGTCCACACTTCGGCGCTCGGCTTCGGCGAAATCTGGCAGGCCGTCCTGCGTGACTTCGGCGAGCGCCATGCCGCCGGCGGGCTGAAGGTCGAGATCCACGACGTCGGCGCCACGCCGGCGGTGGTGAGCCTGCGCCTGGATCAGGCGCTCGAAGCGTGGGAGGAAGGAGATGCGTAAGAGTTTCTTCGAGGCCTCGGCGCGCGAGCGCCTGCTCGGGTTGGTCGATGCGGGTAGCTTCCGCGAATTCATCCCGCCCGAGGCACGCGTCTCCAGTCCCCACATGGCCATGCTCGACCAGCCGGTCGCCTTCGACGACGGCCTGATTGCCGGCGCGGCAACGCTCGACGGCAGGGCGGTGCTCATCGCAGCTCAGGAAGGCGCTTTTCTCGGCGGTGCGATCGGCGAGGTCCATGGCGCCAAGCTCGTCGGCCTCATCGAGCGCGCACGCGTCGAGCGTCCGGCGGCGGTGTTGTTCCTGTTCGATTCCGGCGGCGTGCGCCTGCACGAGGCCAATGCGGGCCTGATCGCGGTCTCCGAGATCATCCGCGCCGTGCTTGCCGCGCGTGCCGGGGGTCTGCGCTTCATCGGCCTGATCGGCGGCGCCGGCGGTTGTTTCGGCGGCGCCGGCCTGATCGCGCGCTGCTGCGATGCGCTGGTGATGTCCGAGGAGGGGCGGCTGGCGATGTCCGGGCCCGAGGTCATCGAGACCGTGCGCGGCGTCGAGGAGTTCGACTCGCGTGACCGAGCCCTGGTATGGCGCGTGACTGGTGGCAAGCATCGCTACCTGCTCGGGGAGGCCGACGCCCTGGTTGTCGACGACGTCGCCGCGTTTCGCGCGGCGGCGGTCGGCCTGCTCGATACGCCCGTCGGGCTTTCGCTCGAGTCCGTCGAACGCGAGCACGCGCTGCTCGCCGAGCGCTGGCACCGCTTCGGTGCCAGCGACGATGCGCCCGAGATCTGGCGCGCCCTCGGCGTGCCGGCCGACGAGGACGTCGCCATGATGGGCGCCGAGGAGTTTGTCGCCATGGCAGCACGTTGTACCGGGAGATCCGCATGAAGCGCGACGAGATGCTGAACGCCCTGTTCCCGGCCGGCTGGGAGCCGGCGGCACTGGAGCAGGATTACTTCGAGGGCCGCGCCGCGGTCGGCGCTAGCACGGTCACCGTGATCGGCACCGGGGCGCGTGCCGAGGTCGGTGCCGACCTCGCCCTGCGCATGGCGGCGGCGGTGCTCGAGACGGTGCGCAAGCGCCCCGGCGAGCCGATCCTGTTCCTGCTCGACACCCAGGGGCAACGGCTGCGCCGTCGCGACGAACTGCTCGGGCTCAACGGCTATATGGCCCATCTGGCCAAGTGCGTCGAGATCGCGCGCGGTGGCGGGCACGTCATCCTGAGCGTCGTCTACGGCGAGGCGGTCAGTGGCGGCTACCTCACGACCGGCATGATGGCCGATGCCTGCTATGCGTTTGGCGATGCCGAAATCAAGGTCATGAACCTGCCGGCGATGGCGCGCATCACCAAGATTCCACTAGAGCGCCTCGAGTCCCTGGCCGAACGCTCTCCGGTGTTCTCGCCGGGGGTGGCGAACTACCATCGCATGGGTCACCTGAGCGAGGTGTGGACCGAGGACCATGCCGGCCATCTGGCCGCCGCGCTGGACGAACTTCGTTCGATGGACGCGGCCAGCCGCGGCATCGACCGCCGCCTCGAGGCGGGGGCCGCGCGCGGCGGCCGCAAACTCGCTGCCGCGGTCGTCGAGCGCATGCGCAGCGATGGCTGAGCACGGTCTTCACCGTCACGACCTGGTCTGGCTCGCGTCCGCGGCGGCGCATGCGGCGCAGCCGGCCGGGACATGCTGCGCGGCCGACCCCGAGGCCCGCCGCCTGCTTGTCGACTGGGTCGCGGCCGGAAACCCGTTGGTCGTCACGCGCCAGGGCTCCGATTGCCCCCCCGGCCAGCTGCGGCTCGGTCTCGCGTTGCCGCCGCCGTCGGGCAAGCGCCGTCTGGCCTTCACCGTCGCGTCCGCGGGCATCAGCCACCGCGCGCCCGCGCTGGCGCTGAGCGCGGCGACGGTCGAGGCCCTGCCCGCGGACTGGCGCCCCATGCTGCGGACGCTCGTCGACACGCCCGCGCTCAGCGCCGCGAGGCCGCGGGTGTTCGGCTCGGCGGCGATGCAGGTCGTGACCGGCGAGCCCTGCATCGGGCCGGAGTCGGATATCGACCTGCTGTTCGCTCCGTCTGACTGGAAGGCGGCGATGGCCGCCTGCATTGCGCTCGCGCGCCTCGACGGTCACCGGCAAGGCCCGCGCATCGATGGCGAGATCCGTAATGCCATCGGCGATGCCGTCGCCTGGCGCGAGCTGGCGACGGATGCGCCCCGACTGCTGGTCAAGGGCCTGCGTGAGGTGCGATTGATCGAGCGGAACGTCTGGGCTGACGGCTTTCGGGCATCGGCCGGGATCGCCGCATGAACGACCGCATGAAGACCTTTCACCACCGCATCGACGAACTGGCGTGTCGCGCGCTTGCTCGCGAACTCAAGCTCGAGGGCAAGCCCGGCCTGGTCACGCCGAGTACGCGCGGCAGCCACGCCGACATGGACTACGGCAGCTTCTGCGCCAGCATCGAAGCGCTGAGGGGTTATTTCGGGGACTGCGCGCGGCTCGGTGCCGCCGCCTGCGACTTCGCCGCACTGCAGGCGCGCGGCCGTGTGGCCGAGCGTGCGATGTTTGCCGCGACTGGTGGCATCAATACCCACAAGGGCGCGGTGTTCACGCTCGGCCTGCTCGCCGCGGCGACGGGTCGCCAGCTTGCCGACACCGGCAGGCTCGTGCCCGAGTCGCTGGGCGCCGTCGTGGCAAGGCGCTGGGGCGCGGCGATCCTCATCGCCGCTGCCGCACCCGGGTCCGATGTCGGCGCTACCCACGGTGCCCGCGTGCGCGGCCGCTATGGTCTGCCCGGCGCGCGCGAGCAGGCGGCGGCGGGTTTTCCCGTGCTCTTCGCGACCACCCTCACGCAGCTCGAGTACGCGCTCGCCCGCGGCGTGGGGGCGGACCGCGCGGCCATGCACGCCTTGATCGCGACCGTGGCCGAACTGCCGGACACCAATATCGCCCACCGCGGCGGCATCGATGGTCTGCAATGGGCGCGGCACGCGGCGGCCGGCTTCGTCGTTGCCGGCAGTGTGTTCGCGCCAGGCTGGATGAGCGTGCTCGACGCTTTGGGCGAGGCCTTCGTCGATCGCTGGCTCAGCCCCGGCGGCAGCGCGGATCTGCTAGCCGCGGCCTGGTTCCTGCATGAGCTGCGTTCGGGCGTGCCGACTGCGCACCGGACGGAAACGCTCGCGCAGGCAATGGGCGTGCCCGCATGAGCGTGTGCTGGCTGTGTCCCGGCCAGGGCAGCCAGTCGGCCGACATGTTCGTCCGGCTGGCGGGGGACACGCGGCTCGCTGTGCATCTGCAGCGCTTCGTCTCCTTGCTCGGTGCAGAGCCCGACCCGATGGTGATCGCGGCCGACGACGCGCGTTGCTTCCTCAACCGCCACGCCCAGCCGCTGATCGTGCTCTAGGGCCTCTCGATCGCCGCGGCGCTCGACGAGGCCGGGCTCGCCCCCGACCTGGTAGCCGGCTACAGCGTCGGCGAGCTCACTGCGCACGCGGTGGCGGGCGCGCTCGGCGCCGAGGCCGGCCTTCGACTCGCCGCCCGGCGCGCCGCCTGCATGGACGATGCGGCGCCGACCGGCCATGGCATGCTGGCGGTGCGGGGCCTGCGCCTGGATGTGCTCGAGGCGCGGGTGTCCTCGGCCGGCGCGGTCCTTGCGATCCGCAATGGCGCCGACCACGCCGTGCTCGCCGGCCCGGAGGCGGGCCTTGCGCATCTCGCCCGTGAGCTGGCGGCGGCTGGCGCCCACGTCGTGCCCCTGCGCATCACCGTTCCCGCCCACAGCCACTGGCTCGCCGCAGGGGTCGACCCCCTGCGGGCGGCGCTCGCGCAGGCGCACTGGCAGCCGCATCGTGCCACGGTGCTCAGCGGCCTCGATGGGCGGCCGGTGAGCGGCGCGGGCGAGGCCATCGCAACGCTGGCGCGGCAGATCGCCGAGCCGCTCGACTGGGCGCGCACGCTGGACGTCGCGGTCGAGATGGGGGTGACCGCATTTTTCGAAGTGGGGCCGGGCAGCGGCCTGAGCCGGATGGTGCGCGAGCGCCACCCCGAGCTCGAGGTGCGCGCATTCGACGACTTCGCGACCATCGACGGTGCCGTCGCCTGGCTGCGTCGGCACGGCGCTTGAGCGCACCGGGGCACGCCGCCGCATGATTGCGCCAGCGGAAGTCGTCAGCTACCTCTCCATCGGCAGCGTCGCCGGCTTCTTTGCCGGCCTGTTGGGCATCGGCGGTGGCGTAATCCTGGTGCCGGCCCTTCTCGTCGTGTTCGCCGGGGCCGGTTTCGCGCCGGCAGTGATCTTCCAGGCAGCGCTGGGCACTTCGATGGCGACGATCCTGTTCACCGCGCTGTCGAGCCTGCGCTCCCATCACCTCAGCCAGGCGGTGATGTGGCCGGTGGTGCGCGACTTCACCCCCGGCGTGCTGG
>JBFGZP010000123.1:0-9236 GCA_041586695.1 Thauera sp. | reverse complement strand
GGTTCCCGCTGCAACTGCCCGGGCTGGAGGACCCCCGCAGTCACTATGGCCTCGTGCAGGCGGTCGCCGAGGCGCTGGGCGACGAGGCGGTCGTCACGACCGATGTCGGCCAGCACCAGATGTGGGTGGCGCAGGCCTATCCGTTCAGGCGCCCGCGCCAGTGGCTCACCTCGGGCGGGCTCGGCACCATGGGCTTCGGCCTGCCGGTGGCGATCGGCGCCGCGCTCGCGGAACCCGAGCGCACCGTCGTGTGTTTCACCGGCGACGGCAGTTTCAAGATGAACATCCAGGAGCTCGCCACGCTCGCCGAAGAGGGGCTGAACCTCAAGATCGTGCTGATGAACAACAATGCGCTGGGCCTGGTGTACCAGCAGCAGAGCCTGTTCTACGGCAAGCGCGTGTTCGCCTCGAAGTACCGCGGCGAACCGGATTTTCTCAAGATCGCCGAGGGCTTCGGCGTCGCCGCGGTCGACCTCGACGCCGCGGAGAATCCCCGCGCGGCGCTGGCCGAGGCGCTGGCCAGGCCGGGTCCGTGCCTGATTCACGCGACGATCGACCGCGAGGAGTTCGTGTATCCGATGGTGCCGCCGGGTGCGGCCAACACCGAGATGATTGGAGGCTGATGATGATCGAACAGGTTGCCGACCCCCTGCCGCAGGCTGGCTATGCCAAAGTCGTGCTCGAGCTGGAAGTGAACAACCACGCTGGCGTCATGAGCCATATCTGCAATCTCTTTGCGCGCCGCGCCTTCAACATGGAGGGCATTCTCTGCATGCCGCTGCCTGGCGGCAGGCGCAGCCGCATTTGGCTGCTGGTCTTCGAGGACCAGCGCCTGGAGCAGATGGTGCGCCAGCTCGAGAAGCTCGAGGACGTCGTGTCGGTGCGGCCCCACAGCGCCGAGCACGAGGTGTTCGAGCGTCTCGAAAGCTTCTTCCACTGAAGGGTCCCGGGGGCGGTCGTGCGCGTGCTGCCCCCGGGAAGCGGGCCAGGGGGAGCGTGCTAGAATCGTCCCCCGCTTTCGCAGCTTCACTGCGCGTTCCCACCACGTCAGGCGAGTCCTCCCATGTCCGGCAATACCCTAGGCACGCTGTTTACCGTTACTTCCTTCGGCGAATCGCATGGTCCCGCGATCGGCTGCGTGGTCGATGGCTGCCCGCCGGGACTATCGATCACCGAGGCCGATATCCAGGCCGAGCTCGATCGGCGCAAGCCCGGCACCTCGCGTCACGTGACGCAGAGGCGCGAGCCCGATACCGTCGAGATTCTTTCCGGGGTGTTCGAGGGCGTGACGACGGGGGCACCGATTGCACTGCTGATCCGGAATCAGGATCAGCGCTCGCGTGACTACGGCAACATCGCCGAGACCTTCCGTCCGGGCCATGCCGATTATCCGTACTGGCAGAAATACGGTATTCGCGATTACCGCGGTGGGGGACGCTCTTCGGCGCGCGAGACGGCGGTAAGGGTCGCCGCCGCGGCGATCGCGCGGAAGTGGTTGTTCGAGCGTTATGGCATTGTCATTCGCGGTTACATGGCACAGCTCGGCCCGATCGCGATCCCGTTTGACTCCTGGGACGAGGTCGATCGCAACCCGTTCTTTGCGCCAAATGCGGCGATCGTTCCGGAACTCGAAGCCTACATGGACGAGTTGCGCAAGTCCGGCGATTCCGTCGGTGCGCGCATCAACGCCGTCGCCAGTGGTGTGCCGGTGGGCTGGGGCGAGCCGGTGTACGACCGGCTCGACGCCGACCTCGCCTATGCGATGATGAGCATCAACGCCGTCAAGGGTGTCGAGATCGGCGCCGGATTCGAATCGGTGAGCCAGCGCGGTACCGAGCATGGGGACGAGATCACGCCTGAAGGCTTTCTCTCCAACAATGCTGGCGGTGTGCTCGGCGGGATCTCCAGCGGTCAGGACGTGCTCGTGAGTATCGCGATCAAACCGACGTCGAGCATCCGGCTCGACCGCCGCTCGGTCGACAAGCAGGGCGAGCCGGTGATCGTGAACACCCATGGTCGGCACGATCCCTGTGTCGGCATTCGCGCCACGCCGATCGCCGAGGCCATGCTCGCCCTGGTACTGATCGACCATGCCCTGCGCCACCGGGCGCAATGCGCTGACGTCAGGACCACCACACCGCACTTGCCGGCGCTGGCGCCCGATGGCAGACAGGCGGTGCCGTCGCCGCGCACGCGCTGAGTGCTGCGGGCGGGGTATTGATCGGGGTCAAACGGGCAAGCCCGGACGTGGCGTAAGCTGTAGTCAGGTCAAGACATTCCCGATTCCAAACCGCCCGAGGAGGCCGCATGGTGCTAGAACCCCATGATCTGCATAGTGAATTTCCCGACCATCACGACCGGATTCATCAACTGAAGCTCAGCGATGCGCATTTTTCGCGCCTCTTCGGTGAATACCACGAGGTGAACCGGCATGTTCAGAGGATCGAACTCGATGCCGAACTCGCGACCGATCACGAACTCGAGGCGTTGAAGAAGCAGCGCCTGTTGCTCAAGGACGAGTTGTACCGGATCCTGAGCGCGAAATCGGAAGCCTGATCGAGGTTTCCGCGGTAGCGGTGCGACGGGCGCCGCTACCGCCCGCCGCAGCCCGCGGGGAGGGACTGGCGGGTTAAGATCGGCGCGATGCTTCCCTACTGGCGCCTTTCGGCATACTACTTCTTCTATTTCGCCTTCGTCGGCGCCTTTTCTCCCTACTTCACGCTCTATCTGCAATCGCTGGCACTGTCCGCGAGCGATATCGCCATCCTGATGTCGCTGATGCAGCTGATGCGCGTGCTGGCGCCCAACCTGTGGGGCTGGCTGGCCGAGCACCTGGGCATGCGGATTGCGATCGTGCGCGCGTCGGCGCTGATGAGCCTTGCCGGCTTCTCGATCTTCTTCCTGACCAGCGGTTTTTCTGGCCTCTTCGCTGCCATGGCATTGATGGCCTTCTTCTGGAGTGCCGCGCTGCCGCTGGTGGAGAGCGTCACCTTCCTGCATCTGGGGACACAGGGGCACCGCTACGGCAGCATCCGGGTATGGGGTTCGATCGGCTTCATCATTGCCGTACTCGGCCTCGGTTACCTGCTCGACTTCATGCCCATCGACGGCATGTTGTGGGTCACGGCGGCAGTGCTCGTCGGCATCCTGCTGTGTGCCCTCGTCGTGCCGGAGGCGGCCTCTGCTTCGACCCACCGCGCGGCCGCGAGCCTGCGCGAAACGCTGCGTCGGCCCGAGGTGCGTGCTCTGCTCGGGGCGTGCTTCCTGATGTCGGCCGCGCACGGCGCGCTGTATGTCTTCTACTCGATCTATCTGGTCGAGCTCGGTTACGCGAAGTCGCTGGTGGGGTGGATGTGGACGCTCGGCGTACTTGCCGAGATCGTCGTCTTCATGTTCATGCCGCGGCTGACGAAGCGGTTTTCGCTGCGTGCCATTCTGCTCTTCTCTTTCGCCTGCGCGGTGTTGCGTTTCGTCATGATTGGCTGGGGGGCGGACAGCCTGGCGGTACTGGTCGGGGCGCAACTGCTGCACGGTGCGACCTTCGGGGCTTATCATGCCGCCGCGATCGCGGTCGTGAACCTCTGGTTCCCGGGGCGACTCCAATCTCGCGGGCAGGCGCTGTACGGCAGCCTGTCGTTCGGCGCCGGCGGGATGCTCGGTGGCCTGCTCAGTGGTTATACCTGGGACACGCTCGGTTCGGCCTGGACCTTCACCCTCGGTTCGGGGTTCGCGCTTGCGGGTCTTGTGTGGCTGGCGCTCGGCTGGGGCCCTGCCGAGTCGGGCCGTGAGCGCACTACATGAGGAGAAGATGATGAGTTCGTTGGTGAGGAGCGCTTTTCCCGCCGTCCTGGCGGCGACTCTTGCAGTGGGCTGCCAGACGGTACAGACCACGGGCGGCGGTGCCGTGGGCGTCGAGCGGACGCAGCTGATGATGGTGTCGGCGCAGGAAATCGAACAGGCGTCGAGCAAGCAATACCAGGAGCTGCTCGCCGAGGCGCGGCGGCAGAATGCCCTCAATCGGGATCCCGCCACGGTGCAGCGGGTGCGCCGCATCGTCTCCCGTCTGACGGCGCAGAGCGTGGTCTTTCGCCCCGACGCGGGGCGCTGGGACTGGGAGGCAAACGTATTCAGCTCCGACGAGCTCAACGCCTGGTGCATGGCCGGTGGGAAGATGGCGATCTACACTGGCCTGATCGATCGCCTGCACCTCAGTGACGACGAAATCGCCGCGGTGATGGGGCACGAGATCGCCCATGCCCTGCGCGAGCATTCGCGCGAGCAGGTGTCGAAGTCGATGGCGACGGGGCTCGGCGTTTCGGTGGCCGGGGCGCTGCTGGGAGTGGGTGGCCTCGGGCAGGACCTGATGGGCAAGGTGGCCAAGGTGACGTTCGAGCTGCCGAACTCCCGCGAGCACGAAATCGAGGCCGATCGCATCGGTGTCGAGCTCGCCGCGCGCGCCGGTTTCGATCCCCGCGCGGCCGTTTCCCTGTGGAACAAGATGTCCGCGCATTCGGCGGGCGCGCCGCCCCAGTGGCTGTCGACGCACCCGTCGCACGCCAGCCGTCAGCGTGACATCGCCACCTACGCCGCGCGCGTCATGCCGCTCTACGAGCAGGCTCGGCGCTGACGCTGGCAGGCGGCTGTTCAGTCGCGCGGGCTTTGTGAAATAATCAATTCCTTTTCTTTGCCCGGAAGTATCTGGATGCAAGCCCAAACGCTGTACGAAAAGCTCTGGTCCAGCCACGTCGTCCACCAGGAGGCCGACGGCACGGCCCTGATCTACATCGATCGCCACCTGGTCCACGAAGTCACCAGCCCGCAGGCCTTCGAGGGTCTCAAGCTCGCAGGGCGCAAGCCGTGGCGGGTGAGTTCGATCGTTGCCACGGCGGACCACAACACGCCCACCGACCACTGGGAACTGGGTATCCAGGACCCGGTGTCGCGCCAGCAGGTCGAGACCCTGGACGCCAACATCCGTGCGGTGGGCTCGCTTGCCTATTTCCCCTTCATGGACGAGCGCCAGGGCATCGTGCACGTGATCGGGCCGGAGAACGGCGCCACGCTGCCGGGCATGACCGTGGTCTGCGGAGATTCGCACACCTCCACCCATGGCGCGTTCGGCTGTCTGGCGCACGGCATCGGTACCTCCGAGGTCGAGCATGTGCTCGCCACCCAGTGTCTGCTGCAGAAGAAGTCGAGGACGATGCTGGTGCGGGTCGATGGCAAGCTTGGCAGTGGCGTTACCGCCAAGGACATCGTGCTCGCCATCATCGGCCGTATCGGCACGGCCGGTGGCACGGGCTACGCCATCGAGTTCGGCGGCAGCGCGATTCGGGCGCTGAGCATGGAAGGGCGCATGACGATCTGCAACATGGCGATCGAGGCGGGTGCGCGCGCCGGCATGATCGGCGTGGACGAGACCACCATCGACTACCTCAAGGATCGCGCGTTCGCGCCCAAGGGTGCAGCCTGGGAGCAGGCGGTAGCTTACTGGCGCACGCTCGTGAGCGATGAAGGCGCGCGCTTCGACAAGTTCGTCGAGCTCAAGGCAGAGGACATCCAGCCGCAAGTCACCTGGGGCACCTCGCCCGAGATGGTGACGACGATCGACGGCCGCGTACCCGATCCGGCAGCCGTTGCCGATCCCAAGAAGCGCGAGGGTATGGAGCGCGCGCTGAAATACATGGGCCTCGCCCCGAATACGCCGATCACGGAAATTGCGGTGGACCAGGTGTTCATCGGCTCGTGCACCAATTCGCGAATCGAGGACCTGCGCGAGGCAGCCGCCGTCGTCAGGGGGCGGCAGAAGGCGGCCAGCGTCAGACGCGTACTGGTGGTGCCGGGCTCCGGCCTGGTCAAGCACCAGGCCGAGGAGGAAGGCCTGCACGAGATCTTCCTCGCCGCCGGCTTCGAGTGGCGCGAGCCGGGCTGTTCGATGTGCCTGGCAATGAATGCTGACCGCCTGGAGCCCGGCGAGCGTTGCGCTTCGACCTCGAACCGCAACTTCGAGGGGCGACAGGGCGCCGGTGGCCGCACGCACCTGGTCAGCCCGGCGATGGCGGCGGCGGCGGCCGTGACCGGCCATTTCACAGACGTACGCACCCTGGCCTGAGGGCCGGACCACAAGACCGAGGAGAATGTGATGAAGAAATTTGCGTTGTTGTGCGCCGTGATGTTCGCGGGCGTCGTCTCGATGGGCTGCAATACGGTGCAGGGCATGGGCAAGGATATCGAGAAGGGCGGCGAGGCCATCCAGAAGTCGGTGAAATAATGAAGCCGTTTACCGTTCTCGACGGACTCGTGGCGCCGCTCGACCGTGCCAACGTCGATACCGATGCGATCATCCCGAAGCAGTTCCTGAAGTCGATCAAGCGCAGCGGCTTCGGCCCGAACCTGTTCGACGAATGGCGTTACCTGGACGTCGGTCAGCCCGGCGAGGACAACAGCAAGCGTCCGAAGAACCCCGATTTCGTCCTCAACGCCGCACGCTACCAGGGGGCACAGATCCTGTTGACGCGCGACAACTTCGGTTGCGGCAGTTCGCGCGAGCATGCTCCGTGGGCGCTCGAAGACTACGGTTTCCGGGTGTTGATCGGCCCGAGCTTCGCCGACATCTTCTTCAGCAACAGTTTCAAGAACGGCTTGTTGCCGATCAGGCTCGATGCCGCCGAGGTCGACGAGCTGTTTCGCCAGTGCGAGGCGACCGAGGGCTACCGCCTCACGGTCGATCTGGCGGCGCAGACGATCACCCGTGCCGACGGCAAGGTGATCGGTTTCGACATCGACGCCTTCCGCAAGCAATGCCTGCTCAACGGCTGGGACGACATCGGCCTGACCCTGCGCCACGCCGACGAGATCCGCGCCTTCGAGGCCAGGCGTCGAGCCGATCACCCGTATTACTTTGCCTGACCTCGCCGTCATAGGCGGACGTCGCGTCCACTAGGAGAAACGATTCGATGAAGATTTGCGTGTTGCCGGGGGACGGCATCGGTCCCGAGATCGTGACCGAGGCCGTGCGCGTGTTGCAGGCCCTCGATCTGAAGTTCGAGATGGAAGAGGCCTTGCTTGGCGGCAGCGCGGTGGATGCGACCGGTACCCCCTACCCCGAAGCGACGCAGAAACTGGCGCGTGCAGCCGATGCGTTACTGCTCGGTGCGGTCGGTGGTCCGAAGTGGGACGTGCTGGCGCGCGAGCAACGCCCGGAGCGCGGCCTGCTGGGCATTCGCAAGGATCTCGGTCTGTTCGCCAACCTGCGTCCGGCCGTCCTGTATCCGCAGCTTGCCAACGCTTCGACGCTGAAGCCCGAGATCGTGTCCGGCCTGGATATCCTGATCGTGCGTGAGCTCACCGGCGACATCTACTTTGGCCAGCCGCGCGGCATCGAGACACGCGAGGTCAATGGCGAGCAGCAGCGCGTGGGCTGGAACACCATGATCTACGCCGAGTACGAGATTCGCCGCATCCTGCGCGTGGCCTTCGAGGCGGCGATGAAGCGCGGCCGCAAGCTGTGCTCGGTCGATAAGATGAACGTGCTCGAATGCACCCAGCTGTGGCGCGACATCGCCGAGGAAGTGGCGAAGGAGTACCCCGAGGTCGAACTCTCCCACATGCTCGTCGACAACGCGGCGATGCAGCTCGTGCGCAATCCCAAGCAGTTCGACGTGATGGTTACCGGCAACATGTTCGGCGACATCCTGTCCGACGAGGCCTCGATGCTCACCGGCTCGATCGGCATGCTGCCCTCTGCTTCGCTGAACGCCGACAACAAGGGTCTGTACGAGCCGTCGCACGGTTCCGCGCCGGATATCGCCGGCAAGGGGCTTGCCAATCCGCTCGCCACCATCCTGTCGGTGGCGATGATGCTGCGCTATAGCTTCAATCAGGAGGACGCCGCGCAGCGCATCGACGGCGCGGTCAAGAAAGTGCTGGCGCAGGGCTATCGAACGGGCGACATATTCGAGCCCGGCACGAAGCGGGTCGGAACGAAGGAAATGGGCGACGCGGTACTCGCGGCGCTGTAGGCAATATCGGTAGATGAAAAGGTAACGAAAATGAATCGAGTCGGTCTGGTTGGCTGGCGCGGAATGGTCGGTTCCGTGCTGATGCAGCGCATGGTGGAAGAGGGCGACTTTGCCCATATAGAACCGGTGTATTTCTCCACCTCGAACGCGGGTGGCAAGGCGCCGGTGTTTGCCGGCAAGGAAGCGGCCGAGGGGCTGCAGGACGCGTCGAATATCGATGCGCTCAAGGCCTGCGATGTCGTCATCAGCTGCCAGGGCGGCGACTACACCAAGGAGGTATATCCGAAGCTGCGCGCCGCGGGCTGGAAGGGGCACTGGATCGACGCTGCCAGTGCGCTGCGCATGGCCGACGACGCGGTGATCATCCTCGATCCCGTCAACCGCAACGTCATCGACGCCGCGCTGGCCAAGGGCGGCCGCAACTGGATCGGCGGCAACTGCACGGTGTCGCTGATGCTGATGGGCCTGGGTGGCCTGTTCCGTCACGGTCTCGTCGAATGGATTTCGGCGATGACCTACCAGGCAGCGTCCGGCGCCGGTGCGCAGAACATGCGCGAGCTGATCAGCCAGATGGGCGCGATCCACGACTCGGTGAAGGATCTCCTTGCCAATCCCGCATCCGCGATTCTGGAAATCGACCGCAAGGTCGCCGAGACCATGCGCTCGGCCGGCTTCCCGAAGGAGAACTTCCGCAACACGCCGCTGGCAGGCAGCCTGATTCCGTGGATCGACGTGCCCGTCGACCACGGTCAGAGCAAGGAAGAGTGGAAGGGCGGCGCCGAGTGCAACAAGATTCTCGGCCATGCGCCATTCCGCACGGCGGGGTCGATCCCGATCGACGGCCTGTGTGTGCGCATCGGTGCCATGCGTTGCCACTCGCAGGCGCTTACCATCAAGCTCAAGAAGGATGTGCCGCTCGACGAAATCACCGAAATCGTCGCCGGCGCCAACGCCTGGGTCAAGGTGGTGCCGAACGATCGCGAGACGACCGAGCGCGACCTGACCCCGACCGCCGTCACCGGGACCTTGAGCGTGCCGGTCGGTCGTCTGCACAAGCTGGCGATGGGCCCCGATTACCTCGGCGCCTTCACCGTCGGCGACCAGTTGCTGTGGGGCGCGGCCGAACCGCTGCGTCGCATGCTTCGTATTCTGCTCGAGCGTTAAGAAAATCGCTTTCGGTCCGTTAACAGGGGGCAGATGCCCCCTGTTTGTTTT
>JBFGZP010000122.1:0-9305 GCA_041586695.1 Thauera sp. | reverse complement strand
GTGGAACAGCACCGATTTGCCGACATTGGGGTGGCCGACGAGGGCGAGGGTGCGGGCGGCGATGCCCTCGATCGGTACATGAGGGGGCTGGGCGACGGCGGCGTGGTTCATGTCGTGGGTAGGGCTTCGCGTGCGTTCGATGAGGTGAGAATGGTAATGAATCGCATTAATGCTGGAACTGATCTGGCTCAAGGATCGCTGCCGTCGTGCATCAGGCGTCGGCCCAGCGCCGCAGCAGGTTGTGGTACGTGCCGGTGAGCCGGACCACCGCGTCGGTGTCGCCCAGTTGCTGGCGCAGCTGCAGCAAGGCCATGTCCATCTCGTACAGCATGCGTCGCTCGCCGACGTCGCGGACCATGCTCTGCATCCACAGGAAGCAGGCCAGGCGCTCGCCGCGGGTCACCGGCTCCACGCGGTGTACCGAGGACGACGGGTAGAGCACCAGGCTGCCGGCGGCGAGCCTGACGCCATGCTCGCCGAAGGTGTCCTCGATCACCAGCTCGCCGCCGTCGTAGTCCGCCGGGTCGGACAGGAACAGCGTCGCCGACACGTCGGTGCGCAGGTAGCCGCTGCCGTCGGGCAGGCGCCGCACCGAGCCATCCACATGCCTGCCGAAGCGATCGGTGCCGCCGCCGTAGCGGTTGAACAGCGGCGGGTGGATGCGCAGCGGCAGCGCTGCGGTGAAGAACAGCGCGCTGCGTGCGAGCGCGCCCAGCACGAGCTGGCGCAGGGCGGGCAGATGGGGCTCGGCCTCGGGAAGCTGGAGGTTGTTCTTGACCTGCGCCGCCTGCGAGCCGGCGGTCTCCTCGCCGCGCACCCAGCCCGAGCGCTCGAGCAACGCGTGCGCGCGGGCGAGCTCGCTCGCCGTCAAGACGTCGGGAATGGTGATCAGCATCGTCGGCCATCTCGTTCGGTTGAAGGGGGCGCCGGCCGCGGCGGACTGGCGCTGCGTTCCTGGCCATGCATGCGAGGACCGTCCGCGGTCATGGCATTACCTTGTCGGGCGATCAGAACTTGTACTCACCGCTCAGAATCACCGCGCGGCGAGTACCGGGCACGGTGAAGCCGCCGTTGTCATAGACCGAGTCGTAATAGACCTTGTCGAACAGGTTCCTGACGTTCAGGCGCGCACTCCAGTTCTTCTGCTCGTAGGCGAGCATCGCGTCCCAGCGCACGTATGCGGGCGCGGTGTTGGGGTCGAAGTCGTTGCCGGTGAAGGCCGAACTCGTCGCCTGGCTCGGCACGTAGGCGTAACGCGCGCCTTTCGCCTCCGCGCCGCCACCGAGCTTCCAGCCGCCGCCGAGACGGTAGGTGGTCCACAAGTTGAAGGTGTATGTGGGCGTATTGCGCGGGCGCTCGCCTTGCAGGCGCGGGTCGGCTCCCGGCGCCACTTCGAGGATCCCGGCGTCCATCAGCGCCACGCCGCCGAATACCTCCCACGTCGGCGTGATGCGCCCGGCCAGTTCGAAGTCGAGGCCGTCGGTGCGACGCTCGCGGCTCAGGATCGCCGCGCTCGACTCGAGGTCGGTGTTGCGCTCCCATGCCTTGATCGCGCGGTACAGCGCCGCGCGGAAGGCCAGGTCGCCCTCCAGCAGCATCCACTTTGCACCGAGTTCGGTGACCTGGCTGCGCTCGGCCGGATAGGTATCGCCGGAGAGCTGGTAGAGGTCGGCCGTGGGGCTGAAGGAATCGCTGTAGCTCAGGTAGTAATGGGTGTCCGCGGCGGGATGCCAGGACACACCGGTGCGCACGCTGGTTTCGCCGAAGCTCAGCGCTGGCGAATTCAGGCTCGAATATTCGGCGTCGAGCTGGTCGCGGCGCAGGCCGAGCATGAACTTCCAGCCGGGGACGAATTCCACCGTGTCCTGCACATACACGGCGTAGGTGTCGCCGGCATAGGTGGTCGGGGTGCCGGAGGTGACGCCCCTGCTGTAGAAGGGGCGCGCCGCGGTGCCGATGTCGAGCAGGCCCTGGCGTGCCGAATCCTCTCGCAGGTACTCGAAGCCGGCAAGCCACTCGTGCGTCATGCCGAGCAGCTCGGTGTGCGCAGTGAGGTCGGACTGCAGCGTCAGGTTCTCGGTCGCGGAGCGGCGCGTCTTGTTCAACCCGCCGGTCACGCCGTCGATGCCGGGCGACGTGCTGGCCGGCGCCGCCGCCCAGTAGACGCGGTCGTAGCTCGCATAGCGCAGCTGCGTGCGCAGGTCGGCCTGCGAGGACAGGCGGGCCTGGTGAACCACCGAGGTGATGGCGGTTTCGCTGTCATCGAAGTGATCGTCTGTGCCCCAGAAGGTGCCCGGCGCAAACGCGGTCGTCGGGCGCCGGCTGGCGTTGTCGAAGCGGATGCCGTAGTCGGGGTTGTCGTGCGTCTCGAGGTAGTAGTGGTTGAAAGTGATCTCGTTGTCCGTATGGAGCCCGGTCACCAGGCTCAGGCCGACGCCTTCGCGCTGCACCTGCGGTTCGGCACCGGTGGCGGGATTGCTGCGCCAGCTGCCTTCATCGCGCTTCATCACGTTCAGGCGCAGGGCGGTGGTGTCGCCGAGTTGCTTGTTGAAGTCGCCGGTCACTTCGCGGTAGTCGTCGGTGCCGACGCTGCCGGTGAGCCTGGCGCGGTCGCCGGGCAGCGGCGTCTTGCTCACCTGGTTTATGACGCCGCCGGCCTGGCCGCGGCCGAACAGCATCGCCGCCGAGCCACGCAGCACGTCGACCTGTTCCAGGTTGAAGGTCTCGCGGTTGTACTGCGCGGTGTCGCGGATGCCGTCGAGATACATGTCGCCGAAGGTGTAGAAGCCGCGCAGCATCATGTTGTCTCCGGAGCGGCCGCCCTCGGCCGCATTGAAGGTGAGGCCGGAGACGTTGCGCAGCGCCTCGCGCAGCGAGCCGACCTGTTGCTCCTCCATCAGCGAGTTGGTCACCGTGGTCACGGCCTGGGGCACATCGTGCGGGTCCTGCAGTGTCTTGCCGACGCGGGTCGCGGTGGCACGCAGTCCGTCCTGCGCCATCTCCTCGCTCGCATGAACCGTCACGGCAGGCATGATCTGGCTCGTGCCGGGGGCGTTGTCCTGCGCCGCAGCAGCGAAGGAGACGCCGGCGAGCATCAGCGCGCCGAGCGGGAGGTGAGCAGGGGTGGCGCGCGGCGGCTGCGGCGCCACCCTGTTCGATTCGGTTGCCATTGCGGGTTTCTCCGGTAGTCAGGAAGTCGATGTGGCTGGCTTCCTGACCACGGGGTGCCCCCGAATGGCTGTGCGGCAGGTGGCTGGCTGATTGCAGGCGCGGATTATCATGCAAATGATAATCGTTCGCAAGAGTAATCGGCAGCGGGTATCGTGCCAGACGATTGCCGCGCGCGCGCCGGCACGGTCTCCCCGGCAGGCCTGCCGGTCGGGGAGACGCGATTCCGACTTGCTTCAGCCGGCCGGGCGCGTCCTCGCCGCGGCGCTACCGGTCTCGTCCCAGCCGCCACCCAGGGCCTTGTACAGGTCGACCGCGTCGAGCAGGCGCGCGAGGCGCAACTGCGCGAGGCGGTCCTGGGCGGCGAAAAGGGTGCGCTGGGCGTCGAGAACGCCGAGCAGGCCGTCGGCGCCCTCGCGATAGCGCAGCTCCGCAAGGCGAAGGGCGCGCCGGGCCTCGGTCAGGATCTCGCGCTGCACGGCCTCCTGGCGGGCGTCGCGTCCCGCGTTGCCGAGGGCGTCCTCGACTTCCTTGAGCGCGGTGAGGATGGCCTTGCGGTAAGTCTCGACCAGTTCGCGCTGGCGCGAGCGCGCGACGTCCACCCGGGCGGCCAGGCGGCCGCCGTCGAAGATCGTCTGCAGCACGGAGGCCGACAGCGATATCGTGTTCGTCGGGTCGGCGAGCGAGAGCAGGGCGCTGCTCGCAACCCCGCCCGCGGCCGACAGGCTGAAGCTCGGCAGCAGTTCGGCCCGCGCGGCGACGATGTCCGCCGCCGCTGCGACCAGGGCCGCCTCGCTGCCGGCGAGATCGGGCCGGCGCAGCAGCAGTTCGGAGGGCAGGCCGGGGGTGATCGGGGGCAATTCGAGCGCGGCCAGTTCTCCCTCCGCCGCGCTCGCTTGCTGCGGCGTGCGTCCGATCAGGATGGCCAGCGCGGAGCCGGCCTGGCGCGCCTGCACCGCAAGCGGTTCGATGGCGGCGCGCTGCGTCAGCACCGTGGCGCGCTGCTGGCTCACCTCGAGCGCGGAGGCGGCGCCGTGGCGGTAACGGGCCTCCACGACCTTCAGCACGCGCTCGGCAGTCGCGAGGTTCTGCTGCGCGATGCGCAGGCGCTCCTGCAGGGCGAGGTCCTGGAACCAGGTCGCGGCCACGCTTGCCGCGACGCTCAGGCGTGCCGCGTCGCGGTCGAATCGGCTCGCCGCGAGCGCCGCTGCGGCGCTGTCGCGCGTGGCGGCGATGCGCCCCCACAGGTCGAGCTCGTAGCTGGCGGACAGGTTAAGCGCGGTGCTGCGCTGCTCGTCGCCGCCGCGGCGCTGGGCCGTGCTGCCGGCGCCGAGATCGAGCGACGGAAACAGCGGGGCGCCGGCGCTGCGCAGCGCGAGCTCGGCCTGTATGACGCGCTCGGCCTGGACCTGCAGGTCGGGGCTGGCCGCCAGCGCCTCGGTGATCAGCGCGTCGAGCTGCGGCGCCCCGAAGCCCTGCCACCAGGCTTCGGCCGGCACCGGCGCGCCTTCCGCGGCGACCGCCTCGCTCCACGCCGCGGGGAGCGGCACGTCGGGGCGAACCAGCGCCTCGCCGATGCCGCAGCCGGCGAGGACGAGGCTGGCAAGGGCGGCCGGCAACAGCGGGCGAGGCGGCATCGTCCTCATTCCGAAGCCAGCGCGACCACCGGGTCGAGGCGGGCGGCCTTGCGCGCCGGCAGATAGCCGAACACGAGGCCGGTGGCGAAGGCGCAACCGAAGGCGAGCACCACCGGGGCGAGCGAATACTGGATGGCAGTGCCGAAGTAGCCGATCAGCGCCGCGCTGCCGAGACCGACCGCGACGCCGATCACGCCGCCGACCGCGGACACGACCAGCGCCTCGATGAGGAACTGCTGCAGGATGTTCTTCGTGCGCGCCCCGGTGGCCATGCGGATGCCGATCTCGCGTGTGCGCTCGGTGACCGATACCAGCATGATGTTCATCACCCCGATGCCACCGACCAGCAGCGAGATCGCCGCGACGGTGCCCAGCAGCACCGTCAGCGTGTCCTGCGTCTCGGTCACGGTGTCGATGACCGAGGCCATGTTGCGGATGCGGAAGTCCTCCACCCCATGGCGGGCAAGCAGCAGCGCGTTCACGTCTTCCTGGGTGTCGTCGATGGCGGCGACGTCTTCGACGGCGACCGTGATGTTGCGCAGGAAGCGCTGGCCGGTGAGGCGCAGGCTGCCGGTGGTGAAGGGGACGAAGACGACGTCGTCCTGATCGTGCCCCCAGGGTGTGGCGCCCTTGGGCGTCATCACGCCGGTGACCTGGAAGGGGATGTTGTTGACCAGCACATAGGCGCCCACCGCGCCGCCGGACGGAAACAGCGCGTCGGCGACGGTCTGGCCGAGCACCGCCACGGTGGCGTAGCGCGCCTCGTCATCGGCGCTGAAGAAGGTGCCGCTCGCGGCTGCCCAGTTGCGCGCCAGCGCGTACTCGGCAGAGGTGGCGTTGACGCTGCTGCGGTGGTCGATGTTGCCGGCGCGGAGGGTGATGCTGGCGCCCTGCTCGGGCACCGAGGCGAGCACGTTGGGAAGGTCGGCGATGGCGCGCACGTCCTCGATCACCAGCGTCGCAGCGGCATCGCGGCCGCGGCTGTTGGGCGCACCGGGGCGGACGGTGAGCAGGTTGGTGCCCATCGCGCTGATCTGGTCGATCACCTTCTGCCTGGCGCCGTCACCGATGGCGAGCATGGCGATCACCGAGGCCACGCCGATGACGATGCCGAGCAGGGTCAGGACGGCGCGGAACAGATTGGCCCGCAGTGCCCGCAGCGCCGTGCGCGTGGCCTCGACCACGTCGGACAGCGAGGACGTGCGGTCCACATGCGGGGCGAAATCCGGCTCCGGCCGGGCCGGCGGCTGCGGACCGGGGTCGGCGACGATGCGCCCGTCGCGGATCTCGATCACGCGCCGGGCCATCGCGGCGACCTCTTGTTCGTGGGTGATGAGGACGATGGTGTGGCCCTCGTCCGAGAGTTGGCGCAGCAGCTTCATCACTTCCGCGCCGCTGCGACTGTCGAGGGCGCCGGTGGGCTCGTCGGCGAGGATGATGCGCCCGCCGTTCATCAGTGCGCGCGCGATCGACACCCGTTGCTGCTGGCCGCCGGAGAGCTGGCTGGGGCGGTGCTGGCCGCGCTCGGCCAGGCCCAGCGAGGCGAGCAGGTGTTCGGCGCGGGCGTGGCGTTCCGCCGGCGGCATGCCGGAATACACCGCAGGCACCTCGACGTTATCGCGCGCGGTCGCGCCGCCGATCAGGTTGTAGCTCTGGAACACGAAGCCGAAGGCCTCGCGGCGCAGGCGGGCGAGCGCGTCGCGGTCGAAGCCGGCGACGTCCCCGCCCATGAAGCGGTAGGCGCCGCTGCTCGGACGGTCGAGGCAGCCGAGGATGTTCATCAGGGTCGACTTGCCCGACCCCGAGGCGCCCATGATGGCGACGAACTCGCCTGCGTAGATCGTCAGGTCGATACCGCGAAGGACCCGGGTCTCGATCTCGCCATTGACGAAGCTGCGGGTAACGCCGGCGAGTTCGATCAGGGGCGCGGCGGTGGAGGGCGCTGCGGCGCTCGGCGCCGGAAGCCGCTCGGCCTTCATAGGCGCGGCGAGCGTTGCGGCCGGTCGCCGCCGCTGCCCGGCACGAGGCCGGACACGACGCGCTCGCCTTCGGCGAGACCGGACAACACCTGGGCGTGGATGCGGTTGGCGATGCCGAGCTCGACCTGTCGGTCTTCGAGCGCACCCCCGCCCGTCGCCACCCTGACCGTGCCCGCCGTCGGCGCGGCGCCGCCCGCGACCTTTGCACGGCCTTCGGCACGAGCTCCGCCCGCAGTGGCCTCTTGCGCGCGCTGCGTGCGGCGGCCCTGCGCGAGCGCGGCCATCGGCACCAGCAGGGCGTCCCTCGCCTGGGCGACGATGAAGAACACCTGTGCCGTCATCTGCGTCATCAGTCTGCCATCCGGGTTGGGGACATCGAACAGCGCGTTGTAGAGCACGACGTTGTTGGTCACCGTCGGCGTGGGTTCGATCTTCTCCAGCGTGCCCTGCCAACGCTGGCCCTGGCCGCCCAGGGTGGTGAAGTAGGCGGGCATGCCGAGTCGCAGGCGGCTGACATCGGCCTCCGAAACCTGGGTCTGCACGGTCATCGTGCTCAGGTCGGCCACGCGCAGGATCACCGGTGCCTGCTGGTTGGTATTGAGCGTCTGGCCCTGGCGGGCGGTGATCGACACCACGGTGCCGCCCATCGGCGACAGGATGCGGGCGTACTGCAGGTTGGCCTCGTCCGCCCGCAGCGAGGATTCGACCTGTTCGATCTGCGCGCGCAGCGACTCGAGCTGGGCTTCGGCGGACTTTCGCGTCGCCTCGGCGGTCTGCAAGGCCTCCTCGGTGGTGGCGTCTTCGGCCATCAGCGCGTGCTGGCGCCTGGACTGGATGCGGGCGAGCTCGAGCTGGGCCCCTCGCTCCTTGAGCTGGGCGCGCAGGTTGCGCAACTGCGCACGGGAGGCGTCGACCCGCGCCCGGTACACGGTGGGATCGATCTCGGCGAGGAGCTCGCCGGCCCTGACATCGCTGCCGACCTCGACGTGGATCCTGCGCAACTGGCCCGACACCTGCGCGCCAACATCGACGTAATCGCGCGGCTGTAGCGTGCCGGTGGCGGTGACCACGTCCTCGATGTCGGCGCGCTGAACCGTGGCGAACTGGTATTGGGTGGCGGCACCGTCGCCACCGAACAGCGACGGCCATGCCAGCCAGCCGCCGCCGGCGAGCAGGGCGGCGGCAATGATCAGAAGGGGGCGCAGCCAGCCGCGCTGGCGGGCGCGCGGAGGCGGAGGGCTATGCATCGTGGAGGTCCTGTGCCGGTCGGGTCGTTCCCGGGAATGACCCGACGCAAGCATAGAGGTTCTCCCGCGCGCGCGGCGTATCGCAGTGTAGCCGCGCTATTTCTCTGCCTTGGGCTCAGTGATGAAGCCCATCTTCTCGATGCCGGCCTCGCGTGCCGACGACATCAGCTCGGCGAGTTTCTGGTAACGGGTGTTGTGGTCGGCGCGCAGATGCAGCTCGGGCTGGGGCGTCCGCGCGGCGGTGGCCGCGAGCCGTTCGTGCAACGAGGCGTCGTCGATGGGTTCGTTGTTCCAGAACAGGCTGCCGTCTGCGTCCACCGCCACCGACACGGTCTCGGGTTTCTCCACCGTGGGCTGGCTCGAGGCGTTGGGAAGGTCGATATTCACCGAATGGGTCAGCAAGGGCGCGGTGATCATGAATACGATCAGCAGCACCAGCATGACGTCGATGAGCGGCACCATGTTGATTTCGCTCTGCAGCGGGCGTGAATCTGCCGGGCTGAATCCGCCGAAGGCCATCATGCCGCTCCACTGGCGGCCAGCCCGGTTCCGCGCGCCTGCTGCCCCGCGTTGCTCGCGCTGCCCGCGGTCAGCGGTGCGATGCGCGCGCCGGTGGAGAACCAGGCGTGGAGGTCGTGGGCGAAGGCGTCGAGCTCGGACAGCTCGACCCGGTTGGCGCGGGTGATGGCGTTGTAGGCGAGTACCGCCGGAATGGCGACAAAGAGGCCGAAGGCGGTCATGATCAGCGCCTCGCCGACCGGACCCGCGACCTTGTCCAGCGTGGCCATGCCCGAGGCACTGATGTTGACCAGGGCGTGGTAGATACCCCAGACGGTGCCGAACAGTCCGACGAAGGGGGCGGTGGAGCCGATCGAGGCCAGCACGGTGAGGCCGGACTCTAGCGCCGCGGTCGACAAGGCTATCGACTTGCGCAGCGCGCGAGTGATGACTTCGTCGGCGTCGAGCCTGCCGCCCAGGGTGTCGCGCTCGGTGTGGCGGCGCACATGTTCGGCGGCAGCGGCGCCCTGCTGGGCGAGCGCTTCGAAGGGCGAGTCGGGCGCCTGGGTGCGCAGGCGCCCGAGGCCGGCGTCGAGATCGGGGGCGGCCCAGAAGGCCTCGACGGCGTCGGCGTGACGGCGCGCGCGCAACTGGCGCAGGCTGCGCACCAGGATCAGGTACCAGCTGGTGACGGACATCACCAGCAGGATCAGCGCTACCGCGCGGATCAGAAGATCGGACTGCGCCCACAGGTGGGCGAGCCCGAAGGCCTGGCT
>JBFGZP010000121.1:0-9361 GCA_041586695.1 Thauera sp. | reverse complement strand
TGCTGTCGGCGAACGGGCTGGCAATTGCGGCCCTCGGTATCGCGCCGCAGATGCTGATGTCGCTGTGCGCCTACGCGCTGCTCGCGTCCCTGTGAGGGCCGAAGCCGGGCGGTCGCCCGGCGCGGCCGTATGCACGCGTTCGCTTGGGCGCGGGCGCGCGTGAGTAGCGGGGCGCACCCCCTTCGCGACGCCCTCGAGGAAGTCGAACTCGACAGCGAATCCGTCTTCGATGGCGCCTTGCTCAGGGTGCGGCGCGACCGCGTCCGCCTGCCCGATGGCAAGGAAAGCGTGCGCGAGTACATCCGTCATCCCGGCGCGGTCGTCATCGTCGCAGAACTGCCTGACGGCAGGCTCTTGTTCGAGCGCCAGTATCGTTACCCGCTGCGGCGCGCGTTCCTGGAACTGCCGGCCGGGAAGATCGATGCCGGCGAAGACATCCTCGGCTGCGCGCGACGCGAACTTCACGAGGAGACGGGGTACGAGGCGGCCGCGTGGACGCATGTCGGCGTGATGCATCCCTGCATCGGTTATTCCGACGAGCGCATCGAGATCTTCTTCGCCACGGACCTGCGCCATGTCGGCCATGCCTGGGACGACGGCGAGTTCCTCGAAATCCTGAGTTTTTCACCGGACGAGGCAGTAGCCGCGATCCACGACGGCCGTATCACCGACGGCAAGACCATCGCCGCCCTGTTTCGGGCCCTGCCGCTGTTGGGCGCAAGATCGGGCGGCTGATCGCGGCCTTCAGTCTCCCGGCCGCCCGCCGGCCTCGACGGGGCGAAACGGTGACCGTTCTGCCAGTTCGTCGAGGTAGAAGCCGACCCCGGCGCTCTCCCGCTCCAGATACCGATCCACCGCCTCGCGAAAGCGCGGGTCGGCGATCCAGTGCGCCGAACGGGTCACCACCGGGGACAGCCCGCGTGAGAGCTTGTGTTCTCCCTGTGCGCCGCCCTCGAAACGCGCGAGGCCATTGTCGATGCAGTACTCGATCGCCTGGTAGTAGCACAATTCGAAGTGCACGAACGGCAGGTGCTCGAGCGCACCCCAGTAGCGGCCGTACAAGGCCGTGTCGTCGCACAGGAAGAAGGCCGCGGCAACGGGCTCGGTTCCGCGCCGGGCGATCAGCAGGCGTACGTTGCGTGGCAGGGCGCGGGCAAGCGTGGTGAAGAATGTCGGCGTGAGGTAGGGCGTCGAGCGGTGCAGCGCGTACGTCATCGCGTAGCAGCGATAGAAAAACGTCCAGTCCTCCGCGGCGGCCTCGGCGCCGTCGAGCCACTGGAGGTCCAGCCCGTGCAATGCGGCGCGGCGGCGTTCCTGCCGGATCTTCTTGCGCTTGTCGTGGTTGAGGCCGGCGAGGAAGGCATCGAAATCGGCATAGTCCCGGTTCTGCCAGTGAAACTGCACGCCCTGTCGCATCATCAGCCCGGCGCCTTTCATCCAGTCGGCCTCGAGCGCGGTGGGAAGCAGCAGGTGGAAAGAGGAATGCCCGCTCGCCGCGACCATGCCGAGCACGGCTTTCAGCAGCGACTGGCGCGAGGGTGCGTCGCGCCCGATCAGGCGGGGGCCGGGCAGGGGCGTGAACGGAATCGCACACAGCCACTTCGGGTAATAGGCAAGGCCGTGGCGATGGTAGGCCTCGGCCCAGGCCCAGTCGAACACATACTCGCCATAGGAGTGGTCCTTTTCGTAAAGGGGCATCGCCGCGAGCAACTCGCCGTCCCGCCACAGCGTGGCGTGGCGTGGCATCCAGCCGCTGTCGCTGCCGACGCAGCCGGTGGTTTCCAGCGCGTTCAGGTAGGCGTGGCGCAGGCAGGGGGCGGCGTCGGTGGCGCAGGCGTCGACGAGGGCATCCCAGCTGTCGGGCGCTAGCTCGCCAATGGCGTCGATCAGCTGGAATCCGTTTTTCGGCGGCATGGGGAAGCCTTCTTCCTGGTCGTGCGGCAGCGCAGCGACGTACCGGATGCGCGGGGCGCGCCATGGTTCCGGGCGAGGCGGGTCGCCGGCTGCCTGTTTGTTGTGCGGGCCGACGATACGCTTACCGCACCAACACTTGCAAGCGCTGTCCACTGCTTATCCACAGGCTTGCCCACCTCAGCTGTGAGTCATGCGCCGCGCCCCGGCCGCGGCGCGGTGCTCGTGCACCTGCGGGCCGCCTGGCGGTATAGTTGCGGCCCATGAGTATCTCGTCGAACACCATGTCGAAGCCAAGCTCCGGAACCGAGCCGGGCAGGGCAGCGGGGCGCCCGCTGACCGTCGCGGTCGCCCAGATCAATCTGACCGTGGGTGACCTCGCCGCCAATGCCGACCGCATCATCGCCGCGGTCGCCCGCGCGCGCGAGGCCGGCGCCGACCTGGTGCTCACGCCCGAGCTCGCGCTCGCCGGCTATCCGCCCGAAGATCTGCTGCTGCGGCCCGACTTCTACCGCGCCTGCGCGCATCAGGTCGAACGCATCGCCGCAGCCTCGCGGGGTTTGTGCGTGGTGCTCGGCCACCCGGCGGAATCGGGTCTGCGCCGCTTCAATGCCGCTTCGGTGATCCGCGATGGCAGCGTGATAACGAGCTACTACAAGAACCGGCTGCCCAACTACGAGGTGTTCGACGAGGAGCGTTACTTCGCGGCGGGCGTCGCGCCCTGTGTGTTCGAAGTCGAGGGCGTGCGCTTCGGCGTGAACATCTGCGCGGACGTGTGGGCTTCCGAGCCGGCCGAAGCGGCGCTGGCGGCCGGTGCCGAGGTGCTGCTGTCGCTCAACGCCTCGCCATACCACATGAACAAGCAGCAACGGCGCTACGAGGTGCTGCGGGATCGCGTGCGCGAGACCGGGCTGCCGGTGCTGTATTGCAACATGGTCGGCGGCCAGGATGAGCTGGTGTTCGATGGCGGCTCCTTCGCGCTCGATCGCGACGGTGCGGTCGCCTACCAGTCTGCGACCTTCGATGAGCGTATCGATGTCCTGCGCCTCGAGGGCGGGCGCTGGGTGAGCGACATCCGCGTCGAACCGCGCACGCTCGAAGCCGAGGTCTACGAGGCGCTCAAGACCGGGGTGCGCGACTACCTCGGCAAGAACCGCTTCCCGAGCGCGATCATCGGCCTGTCGGGCGGGATCGACTCGGCGCTGACCCTCGCGGTCGCGGTGGACGCCCTGGGCGCCGACCGGGTGAGGGCGGTGATGATGCCTTCGCCCTATACCGCGCAGATGAGTCTGGATGACTCGCGCGAGATGGTCGGCCGCCTCGGGGTGCGCTACGAGGAGATTGCGATCGAGCCGGCGATGAAGGTCTTCGCCGATCTGCTCGAGTCGCAGTTCGCCGGTCTGCCGGCCGATGCCACCGAAGAGAATCTGCAGAGCCGCATCCGCGGCATGATCCTGATGGCGCTGTCGAACAAGACCGGCGCGATCGTGCTGACGACTGGCAACAAGAGCGAGATGGCCACCGGCTATGCCACCTTGTACGGCGACATGGCGGGTGGCTTCGCGGTGCTGAAGGATCTCTACAAGACGTTCGTCTTTCGGCTGTCCACATGGCGCAATACGGTCGGTCCGGTGATTCCCCAGAACATCATCGACCGGCCGCCTTCGGCCGAACTCAAGCCCGACCAGAAGGACCAGGACAGCCTGCCGCCCTACGAGGTGCTCGACGCGATCATCCATGCCTATATGGAGCGTGACGAATCCCCGCGCGAGATGATTGCGGCCGGGCACCCCGAGGCGGACGTGCGGCGAACGGTAGCGATGCTCAAGCGCAATGAATACAAGCGCCGGCAGTCACCGGTCGGCATCCGCGTGACCCGGCGTGGATTCGGCAGGGACTGGCGTTATCCGATAACATCCCGCTACCAGGACGAATACTGATCCGCCGGGGCGCCCGCGCCGGTGCCTGAGCAGACAATGGAGACGTGAATGAAGAAGATCGAAGCGATCATCAAGCCGTTCAAGCTCGACGAGGTGCGTGAGGCGCTGTCGGAAGTCGGCATCACCGGCCTGACCGTGTCCGAGGTCAAGGGTTTCGGCCGTCAGAAGGGGCATACCGAGCTGTACCGGGGCGCCGAGTACGTGGTCGACTTCCTGCCCAAGATCAGGGTCGATGTGGTGCTGGCCGACGATCTGGTCGAGCAGGCGGTGGACGCGATCATCAAGGCCGCGCACACCGGCAAGATCGGCGATGGCAAGATCTTCGTGATACCGGTCGAGCAGGTCGTCCGCATTCGCACCGGCGAGACCGACGAGGCCGCAATCTGACTCGAATCGTACCCGGCCCCGGCGACAGTTGCTCCTGCTGTGCCGTGTCGGCCGGGTCCTTGCTAGCTTCGACCGGCGTTCTGCGCCCGCATCAGGACCAATAGCGCGCCCGAGCCGCCATCGTGCGGCCCCGCCTGGCAGAAGGCGAGGATTTCCTCGCGCTGGGCGAGCCAGCCGCGGGAGAGCTGCTTCAGGATCGACACCCTCCCGGGCGAGCCCAGCCCCTTGCCGTGTATCACGCGGATGCAGCGAAGGCCCTGCTGCAGACTGGCGGCCAGAAAGCGGGCGAGGGCGTCACGGGCCTCATCCCGCGTCAGACCGTGCAGGTCGATTTGACCCTGCAGCACCCAGCGTCCGCGACGCAGGTCGGTCAGCACCCGACGTGGCAGGCCGGTACGCAGGAAGGCTGCCTCGTCGCCCATGTCGAGGCGATCTTCGAAGCTGAGCGGTGCGGCCAGCGACTCGTCCAGCGCGGCGCGCTCGTCGGCTTCGCGCTTGACCGGCGCGGGCGCCGGCGAAGGCCGTTCGAGCTCGACGCGATTGCGCGTATCGACCGGCCTCGCGGCGCCAACCACCTGTCTGAACAGGGTCGACGGGTCGGTTTGGTCGGCGTCGGCGGGCATCAGCATCGGCACTTCCTCCGCCGCCGCGTTGCGTGTCTGCTCGCGTGCCGGCTGCGAACCCGCACTCTTGCCGCGCCGTGGGGCGGGTCCGACCTCGACGCGACCGCTGTCGCGCAGCGGGATCACCCCTTCGTATGCCGCGCGCAGCGGGTCGGATTCGCGAGCTGACCTCGCGGGGTCGTCGGCGGGTTCGAAGGGCGGTCGCGTGCGGGGTAGCGGTGCGGGACGCGGGCGCTCGATCTCCTTGCGGCCGCTGTCGCGCAGGGGCAGCGTGTCGCCGACGGTCCTGCGGAAAAGCTCGAGTTCTTCGTCGCCGACCGGATCGCTCGTCGTTGCCGACGGCTCGTTGCCGACCGGCTCGGCCACGCCGCGGGCGACAGCGGCGTGGTCGTCCTGTGACGCGCCCGCGCCGTCGCTCGTGGTCTGTCGGATCAGCGCCGCCAGATCGGCGAAGGGGCGGTCAGTCTTCCTTGCGCCGCTCGCGTGTTCGCGACCGCTGTCGGAGGTGGGGCGCTTGCGGCGGGGCATCGCGCCGCTTACTGCCCCAGGGCGTCGAGATAGCGCTCGGCGTCCAGCGCGGCCATACAACCGGTGCCCGCCGAGGTTACGGCCTGGCGGTACACGTGGTCCTGGACGTCGCCGGCGGCGAACACGCCCGGCACGCTCGTCTGCGTGGCGTTGCCGTTGCGGCTGCCGCGGGTGACGATGTAGCCGTTTTCCATCTCGAGTTGGCCCTCGAAGATGTCGGTGTTGGGCTTGTGACCTATAGCGATGAAGACGCCCTGCAACGCCGTGTCGCGCGTTTCGCCACTGGCGACGTCCTTCAGGCGCATGCCGGTGACGCCGGAGTCGTCGCCGAGTACCTCGTCGAGCGTGGCATTGAGTGAAAGCTCGATCTTTCCTGCTTCGACCTTCTCCATGAGCTTGTCGATCATGATCTTCTCGGCCCGGAAGGTCTCGCGCCGGTGCACCAGCGTCACCTTCGTCGCGATGTTCGCCAGGTACAGCGCCTCCTCGACCGCGGTGTCCCCGCCGCCGATGACCGCGACCTCCTGGTTGCGATAGAAGAAGCCGTCGCAGGTGGCGCAGGCGGACACGCCGCGGCCGGCGAACTTCTCTTCGGAGGGCAGGCCGAGGTACTTCGCGGTGGCGCCGGTGGCGATGATCAGCGCGTCGCAGCTGTATTCGCCCGAGTCACCAACCAGGCGGAAGGGCTTCTCACCGAGTTTGACCGTGTGGATGTGGTCGAAGATGATCTCGGTGTTGAAACGCTCGGCGTGCTTCTGGAAGCGCGTCATCAGGTCGGGCCCCTGCACGCCGTCGGCGTCTGCGGGCCAGTTGTCGACGTCGGTGGTCGTCATCAACTGGCCGCCCTGGGCAACGCCCGTGATCAGTACCGGATCGAGGTTCGCGCGCGCGGCGTAGACCGCAGCGGTGTAGCCGGCCGGGCCGGAGCCGAGAATGAGCAGGCGAGCGTGTTTTGTGGTCATGGCAGCGGATTTCGGCGGGTGGCTAGGGAACCCGATTATAGCCGAGCGGCCCTGCGGCCCGGCGCAATGGAGGCCATAGCGGACGCTTATGGGAGGCATTGCGCCGTGCTCGAACGGCTTGCCGGACGAATGCACCGATTATTCGTTTACAATTGTGCCATAGCCTCCTCGACAGTCCGTCGCGAGCTGTGTTAGCCGGAGCCAGCATGACCCAGTCAACCGCCGTATCGATCATTGCACTCAAGACCTTTTCGCTGTTCCACGGCCTGTCCGACGAGATCCTCGCCAGCGTGGCGCGGGTCTCGATGATGCGACGGATCCCGCGCGGGCAGTCGGTCGTCAACGCCGGCGATCGGCCGGACTACGTCTATTTCGCCCTCACCGGCAGCTTCAAGGTCGTGGTCAGCGACGAGGACGGTCGCGAGGTCATCCTTTCCATCCTCGGTCAGGGCGAGTTGTTCGGCGAGATGGGGATGTTCGACGAGCAGCCGCGCTCGGCCTCGGTGATCGCGGTGGTGCCGTCCGATCTGGTGCTGATTCCGAAGAACGACTTCCGCCACATCATGCAGGACAACTTCGACGTCGCCTGGCGCATCATGTGCAACCTCGCCGAGCGCCTGCGCAATGCCGATCGCAAGATCGAGAGTCTCGCCCTGATGGATGTCTACGGTCGCGTCGCGCGGCTGCTGATCGAGATGTCCGAGGACGTCGATGGCAAGTCGGTCGTCGTGCGCAAGATCTCCAAGCAGGACATCGCCAAGATGATTGGCGCCTCGCGCGAGATGGTGAGCCGGGTGATGAAGGATCTCGGCCAGCAGGGCCTCATCAAGGAAACACCCAATGGCATCGTCTTGTGCGAGCGACTCAACGACGTCTGATTCCGCATCGATCCCGGGCCGCGCGCCGGCCCCGCTTGCTTGTGTCCCCGTGTTTGTGAGTAGGCGAAACGGCACAGGCGGCGACGGCGGGTGATCGCTTATAATCCGCCCTTGTCTCCTACCGGCCCAGCGGCCGTCTCAAGATGCTGTCTCGCCCGTCGCACCGTTCCCAGCCCCTGCCAGAAAAGATCTCGCTGTTATTGCAGGAAGCCCGCTGGCTGATCCTGGGCGTGATGTCCCTTTACATCGGCCTGATCCTGCTCGGTTACAGCAAGGCCGATCCGGGCTGGTCGCACGCTGCCCAGGTGACGCGGGTATCCAATCCGGGTGGCCGCTTCGGCGCCTGGCTCGCCGATCTTCTGCTTTACCTTTTCGGTATTTCATCCTGGTGGTGGGTGGTCTTCCTGGGTTACGGCCTGGTGTGGGGCTTCCGTCGGCTCAAGAACCAGCTGACGCTCGACCGTCGTTCGTTCTTCATCGTGCTGGCCGGCTTCATCGTCGTTCTGCTCACCAGCAGTGCGCTCGAATTCCTGCGCTTCCACACCCACGGCGCGGCCGTGCCGCTGGCCCCGGGCGGGCTGATCGGCATGGAGCTGGGCCAGGCAATGCAGCGCTACTTCGGCTTCACCGGCGGCACGTTGCTGCTGCTGGCATTGCTCGCCTCCGGAGTGTCGTTGTTTACCGGCATCTCCTGGGTGGCAGTGGTCGAACGCGTCGGCCTCTGGCTCGAGCGCACCGTCGTCGGCGCGCGCGAGGGCCTGGCGCAATGGCAGGATCGTCGTGCCGGCCGTGAAGTCGCGCAAAAACGCGAGGCGGTGATCGAGACCCGTCGGCGCAAGACGGAGAAGGCCCCCCCGCCACCGCTGCGCATCGAGCCGGCGGTGGCTTCCGTCCCCCGCTCCGAGCGGGTCGAGAAGGAGCGTCAGCGGACGTTGTTCGCCGACTCCAGCGTGGGCGCGATTCCGCCCCTGGCGCTGCTCGATCTGGCCTCGGGCGAGGTGGAGCCGCCGTCGCCGGAGTCACTCGAATTCACCTCGCGCCTGATCGAGACCAAGCTCGCCGACTTCGGGGTCGAGGTCAAGGTCCTCGCCGCCTATCCCGGCCCGGTGATCACGCGCTACGAGATCGAGCCCGCCATCGGTGTGAAGGGCAGCCAGGTCGTGAACCTGGGCAAGGATCTCGCCCGCGCCCTGTCGCTGGTCTCGGTGCGGATGGTGGAAACGGTGCCGGGCAAGTCGTGCATGGCACTCGAGCTGCCGAATCCGAAGCGCCAGACCGTGCGCCTGTCCGAGATCGTCGGGTCCAAGGCCTATCAGGACATGCACTCACCATTGACCGTAGTGCTGGGCAAGGACATCGGCGGCCAGCCGGTGGTGGCCGATCTGGCCAAGATGCCGCACCTGCTGGTGGCCGGTACCACCGGTTCGGGCAAGTCGGTGGGCATCAACGCCATGATCCTGTCGCTGCTGTACAAGAGCGAACCCGAGCGCGTGCGCCTCATCATGGTCGACCCGAAGATGCTCGAACTGTCGATCTACGAGGGGATCCCGCATCTGCTCGCGCCCGTCGTCACCGACATGAAGCATGCCGCCAACGCGCTCAACTGGTGTGTGGCGGAGATGGAGAAGCGCTACAAGCTGATGGCCGCCGTCGGCGTGCGCAACCTCGCCGGCTTCAACAAGGCGGTCAACGAGGCACGAAAGGCCGAAGCGCCGCTGACCAATCCGTTCTCGATCAGCCCGGAAAACCCCGAACCGCTCGAGCCGCTGCCTTATATCGTGGTCGTGGTCGACGAGCTCGCCGACATGATGATGGTGGTGGGCAAAAAGGTCGAAGAGTTGATTGCCCGACTGGCGCAGAAGGCGCGCGCGGCGGGCATCCACCTGATCCTCGCCACCCAGCGACCGTCGGTGGATGTCATCACCGGCCTCATCAAGGCCAACGTGCCGACCCGGATCTCCTTCCAGGTGTCGAGCAAGATCGACTCGCGCACCATTCTCGACCAGATGGGCGCCGAGGCCCTGCTCGGCATGGGCGACATGCTCTACCTGGCGCCGGGCACGGGCCTGCCGGTGCGGGTGCACGGCGCCTTCGTGGCCGACGACGAAGTACACAAGGTGGTCGAGCACCTC
>JBFGZP010000120.1:0-9373 GCA_041586695.1 Thauera sp. | reverse complement strand
TCCAGCCTGGCAAACCGTTCGAATCTGCTACGCAAGATGCTCGACTTGAACAACAGGATTTTCGGCGGACCCCCTCTCAGCTCCGCAAGAACACCTGCAGCAGATCATTGAGAAAATGCCGGCCGCGCCGGGTGGGGCGGATGCGGTCGCCGGACTGCTCCAGCAGGCCGCGCGCACGCGCCACTTCGAGCTCGGTGGCGATCGCCTCCAGCGCGATGCCGGTTCGCGACGCGAACAGCCCGGGCGCGAAGCCGTCGGTGAGGCGCAGCGTGTTCATCATGAATTCGAACGGCAGTTCGGTCACCGACACCTCGCGTGCGTCCTGCACGAAATCCCCGCGTGCCGCACCCTCCAGGTAACGACCGGGGTGCTTGTGGCGCATCTCGCGGCGGATGCCCTCGTGGCTCGAAAGCTTGCCGTGGGCGCCCGGGCCGATGCCCAGGTAGTCGCCGAAGCTCCAGTAATTGAGGTTGTGGCGGCTTTGCTCGTGTGCCTGGGCGAAGGCCGAGGTTTCGTAGTGCACGAAGCCGGCTTCGCCCAGGCGCGCCTCGATCGCGTCCTGCATGTCGGCGGCGAGGTCGGCGTCGGGAAGTGGCGGCGGACGGTGGGCGAAGGGCGTGTTCGGCTCCAGCGTGAGGTGGTAGCAACTCAGATGGCGGACGCCGAAACCCAGTGCGGTATCCACGTCGGCCAGCGCGGCGTCCAGCGTCTGCTCGGGCAGTGCATACATGAGGTCGAGGTTTACGCGTTCGAAATGCGCGGTCGCGATGTCGATCGCGCGGCGGGCCTCGTCGCCACCGTGGATGCGCCCGATGCGTTCGAGCATGGCGTCGTCGAAGCTCTGGATGCCGAGCGAGAGCCGATTGACGCCGGCGGCGCGGTAGTCGCGGAAGCGCCCTGCCTCGACCGTGCCGGGATTGGCCTCGAGGGTGATTTCGGCGAGCGGATCGAGCGCGAGCAGCATGCGGATGGCGGTCAGGAGCCGGTCCAGCACCGCGGCCGACATCAGGCTCGGCGTGCCGCCGCCGATGAACACGCTGTGTACCCGGCGGCCCCAGACCTGTGGCAGCGCCGCCTGCAGGTCGGCGGTCACCGCGTCCAGCCAGGCTTCCTCTGGGATGGCGGTGTCCGAGCCGCGTGTGGTGTGCGAGTTGAAGTCGCAATACGGGCACTTCTTCACGCACCAAGGGAAATGGACATACAGCGCCAGCGGGGGCGGGGCCGCGAGTTGCGGACGCTGCGGCAGCGGAACAGCCTTGAGCGCGGGCGCGACCGCCTGCAGCGGGATGATGCGGCGCGTACTCATGCCCGACGGCTCACAGAGGGTGGTATTTCAGCCGATCGAGCAGGTGGCGCATCGCTGCGCCACGATGGCTGAGCGTGTTCTTCAGCGCGGCGTCGAGCTCGGCAGCGCTTTGCTCGAGATCGGGCAGCCAGAACAGCGGGTCGTAGCCGAAGCCGCCCTCGCCGCGCGGCGCTTCGAGGATCTCGCCGTGCCATTCGCCGTCGGCGATCAGCGGGCGCGGGTCGGTGGCGTGGCGCACGAGCACCACCGCGGAGTAGAAATAGGCACGGCGGTCGCCGATGCCGGCGAGTTTTTCCAGCAGCAGGGCGTTGTTGCGGGTGTCGGACTTCGGCTCGCCGGCGAAGCGTGCCGACTGCACGCCCGGCGCGCCGCCGAGCACGGCCACGCACAGGCCCGAGTCGTCGGCCACGGCCGGCAGGCCGGTGGCGGCGGCGGCATGGCGGGCCTTGGCGAGCGCATTCTCGACGAAGGTGGGGTGCGGCTCCTCCGCTTCGGACACGCCGAGCGTGGCCTGGGGAATCACTTCGATGCCGAGCGGTTCGAGCAAGGCCCGCATCTCGGCGGCCTTCCCGGCGTTGTTGCTGGCGAGGACGAGGCGTGTGGTCATGCTTCAGGCTCCATGGATGGCGGCGCGTTGTGCTTCGACGAGCTGGCCGATGCCGATCTCTGCGAGGTCGAGCAGGGAGTCGAGTTCGACGCGCGAGAAGGCGACGCCCTCGGCCGTGCCCTGGACCTCGATCAGGCCGCCGCCTTCGGTCATCACCACGTTCATGTCGGTATCGCAGCCAGAATCTTCAGCGTAGTCCAGATCGAGCACCGCGGTGCCCTGATGGATGCCGACCGAGACCGCGGCGACGAGTTCGCGCATCGGGTTGGCGCGCAGCTTGCCGGCGGTGACCAGGCCGGTGAGGGCGTCGTGCACCGCCACGCAGGCGCCGGTGATGGCTGCCGTGCGCGTGCCGCCGTCGGCCTGCAGCACGTCGCAATCGATGATGATCTGGCGTTCGCCGAGGGCGGCGAGGTCGACGACCGCGCGCAGGCTGCGGCCGATCAGGCGCTGGATTTCCTGCGTGCGCCCGCTCTGCTTGCCACGGGCGGCCTCGCGCGCCCCGCGCGTGTGGGTGGCGCGGGGGAGCATGCCGTATTCGGCGGTGAGCCAGCCCTGGCCCTTGCCGCGCAGGAAGGCAGGCAGGTGATCCTCGACGCTGGCGGTGCACAGCACACGCGTGGCGCCGAACTCCACCAGCACCGAGCCTTCGGCGTGGCAGGTGAAGCCGCGGGTCAGGCGAATGGCGCGAAGTTCGTCGGGCTGACGTTGGCTGGGGCGCATGTCGATTCCTAGTGGTTGTCGAGTTTGTGGATGGCGGCGTTGATCTCGCGGATCGCCCGCTCCATCTCGTCGTCGTTGAAATCGGCGGTGGCGTCCGGCTGGCCCCTTTCGAAGGAGTCGAGCTGGGTGGTGAAGTCGTTCAAGGCCATCGTCTGGGTGGAGACGGAATCGGGAATGGCGGCGCCGACGTCGTCGTGCCAGCACATCGCCACCATCGAAAGATTGTCGGCCGTGGCGCCCGCGCGGTGCTCGGCGCGGTCGAGCAGTCTCGGCACGGCCTGGCTCATCGGGATGCCTGTCATGCCGATGAGGATGCCCTCGTTGTCCACCGGCCCCCACAGGCCGTCGCTGCAAAGGGCGATGACGTCGCCGTCCTGCAATGGGATGCGCCGGGAGTATTCGATCTGGGGCGAGTGGTTCCCGCCCAGGCAGGAATAGATGCGGTTCCGCCCCGGGTGGCGCGCCGCGTCGCGCGCATCGAGCAGCCCCTGGTCGATCATCAGCTGCACGCGCGAATGATCGCGTGTCTGCGTGAACACCTGTCCATCCCGCAACAGGTAGAGGCGGGAGTCGCCGGCGTGAGCCCAGTGCGCCATACCCTCCTGCACCACGCAGGCGACGATGGTGGTGCGCGGCGCTTCCGGCAGACGCTTGTCGAGGGCGAAGTCGAGGATGGCGTGGTGGGCGGCATTGAGCGCGCGCGACAGGAACAGCGGCGCATCGGTCAGCGCCGGCTGCGCCTCGCGCTGGAAGGCCTGGGTGATGTGCTGGGCAGCGATGTGCGCGGCGATGTCGCCGCGGAGATGCCCGCCCATGCCGTCGGCAACCAGCATCAGCAACGCGTCGCGCGAGTAGCAGTAGGCGATCCGGTCCTGGTTGGACTTGCGCCGACCGATGCGGCTTTCCTGGTAGATCGTGAACCTCATGCCGGTCTCCTTCAGCTCCGGGCGATGAATGACTTGAGGCGCGCGCCGAGGTCCGAGAACCAGGGCGTCGCCACAGCTTCGTCCGGCGCTTTCTGCATCAACGCCTTTTGCAGCGCATAGACGCTCTGCGGTCGTTCGAGCGGGTCGAGATGCAGGCACCAGTCGACGAGGCCCAGCAGCTGTGCCGAGTAGCGCCCACCCTGCAGCTTCGACACGGGAGAAAAGGTGTCCTGCTTGCTGCGCTCGTCCGCGCGCGGAGGGGCGTTGCCCACGATGCACGCGTACAGGCTGGCGCCCACGCTGTAGATGTCGCTCCACGGGCCGAGGCCATCACGGTCGCCGTACTGCTCCGGCGATGCGAACCCCGGTGTGTACATCGGCTTCAGGATCGGCTCCTCGACCATCAGGGTCTGGCGGGCTGCGCCGAAATCGAGCAGCACCGGCGTGCCGTCGGTACGCAGGTAGATGTTCGAGGGTTTGATGTCCAGGTGCAGCAGCTTGTGCGCGTGCACCTCGCGCAGGCCGTTGAGCATGCGTGCGAACACGGCACGGATGAAGCGCTCCTTCAGTTCGCCGCGATGCCGGTGGATGTAGTCGTGCAGCGTGCGGCCGCGCTCGAACTGCATCACCATGTAGACGGTGCCGTTGGCGCGAAAGAAATTGAGCACCCGCACCACGTTCGGATGCATCAGCTTCGCCAGCGAGCGCCCTTCCTCGAAGAAGCACTTCATGCCGTAGCGGAATGCCGGTCGGTGCTCGTCCGACACCTGCGGCTCGGTTTCGCCCTCCTTGCGCAGCGCGAGCGAGTTCGGCAGGTATTCCTTGATGGCCACCGGCGTGCCCGCCTCGTCGAGCGCCAGGTAGACGATGGAGAAGCCGCCGAGCGAAAGCTGGCGCTCGATGCGATATTGGTCGAGCTGAAAGCCCGGCGGTAGCGCGCAGTTAGCTTGAGGCGGCATCTTCGGGGGCGCTAGAATCCAGCCTTTGGCAGCTTCTATCCTGATTGGGACCCCGCAGTGTAAACGATCGCGCCGGGTTCCCGGAGACCCCCATGATCCATAGCATGACAGGGTTCGCGGTTCAGACCCGAGACCTTGGCGCCGTCAGCCTTCACCTCGAACTGCGCAGCGTCAATTCGCGCTACCTCGACCTGTCGTTTCGCATCGTCGACGACTTGCGCCAGGCCGAGCCCGCCATCCGCGAGCGCATCACGGCAAAGCTCGGGCGCGGCAAGGTCGAATGCCGGCTCAATCTGCAAAGTGGCCACGCCGCGCCGCGCAGCATGGCGCTCAACGGCGCCCTGCTCGACCAGCTGGCCGACGCCCAGGCGGCGCTGCGCGCCCGATTCGCCGATGCCGCGCCGCTTTCGGTGAGCGAATTGCTGCGCTGGCCCGGCATGCTTGCCGACGACAGCATCGGCTTCGACAAACTGCTGCCCGAGATCAACGCCCTGGCGGCGGCCGCGGTCGACGAACTGGTCGCCACCCGGCGTCGCGAGGGCGAGAAACTGGCCGACATGATCCGCGAACGCGTTGCGCGCATGCGCGAGCTCGTCGCCGTCGCGACCCCGCGCATGCCGGCGATCATCACCGAATACCAGGACAAGCTCACCGCACGCCTGCGTGACGCCGTCGCCACCCTCGACGACGACCGCATCCGCCAGGAAGTCGCGCTGTTCGCGCAGCGTATCGACGTCGCCGAAGAACTCAACCGCCTCGCCACCCACCTCGACGAGGTCGAGCGCATCCTCAAGACGGGCGGCGCCGCCGGCAAGCGCCTCGACTTCCTGATGCAGGAACTCAACCGCGAAGCCAACACCCTCGCCTCCAAGTCGCCGGCCACGGACATCACCGCCATCGCGATGGAGATGAAGGTGATGATCGAGCAGATGCGCGAACAGGTGCAGAACATCGAGTAAGGAAGCTTGGCGATGCCCGGAACGCTCTTCGTCGTCACCGCGCCTTCCGGCGCGGGCAAGACCACCCTCGTGCGCGGCCTGCTCGGGCGCGATCGGCGCGTGCAATTGTCGATCTCCTACACCACCCGCGACCCTCGCCCGGGCGAGCAGGCCGGGCGCGAGTATCACTTCGTCGATGTGCCCACCTTCCGCGCCCTGCGCGATCGCGGCGAGTTCCTCGAGTGGGCGGAGGTGCACGGGAATTATTACGCCACCTCCAAGGTCTGGCTCAGGGAGCAGGTTGCCGCCGGGCGCGACACCCTGCTGGAGATCGACTGGCAGGGCGCCCAACAGGTACGCAAGGTTTTTCCCGACGCGGTGGGCGTGTTCATCCTGCCGCCCTCGCTCGACGAACTGGAGAGCCGGCTGCGCCGTCGCGGCACCGACAGCGATGAGGTCATCGGCCGCCGATTGCTTGGTGCGCGCGGCGAGATGCGGCATGTGGGGGAATTCGACTACGTTATACTCAACAACGAACTGGATGCCGCACTCGACGACCTCGTCGCCGTGGTGCGCTCGGCGCGTTTGCGTTGCGCGAATCAGCGGCAGCGGTATCCGCACTATTTCGATTTCCTCGAACAGGATTGAACCATGGCCCGCATTACCGTCGAAGACTGCCTCAAGCGCATCCCGAACCGCTTTCAGCTCACCCTGGCCGCGACTTATCGCGCACGCCAGATCACCATCGGCAGCACGCCGCAGATCGAACTCGACCCGCACGACAAGGACAAGCCCACGGTGATCGCTTTGCGCGAGATTGCGGCTGGCAAGGTCGGACTCGAGATGCTCAATCGCGGCCAGGCCTGATCGCGGCGATGCGGGGCAGACGATGGAAGCGAGCGACCTAAGCGTCCCCCCGCAGCCCTTTCGGCCACCCAGTTCGAGCCTGTTGGCGCTCGATTTCGCCCAGCTCAAGGCCAAGCTCCAGACCTACCTCAAGCCTGAAGACGTCGGCCGCATCGAGGCCGCTTATCACTTCTCGGCGGAGGCGCACGCCGGTCAGTTCCGCATCAGCGGCGACCCCTACGTCACCCATCCGGTCGCGGTCGCGGCCATCGTCGCCGACTGGCATCTCGATGCCCAGGCGCTGATCGCCGCCCTCCTCCACGATGTGATGGAGGACACCCACATCTCCAAGGCGGAGATCGTCGAGCGCTTCGGCAAGGTGTCGGCCGAGCTGGTCGATGGCCTTTCCAAACTCGACAAGATCGAGTTCCGCTCGCATGAAGAGGCGCAGGCGGAGAATTTCCGCAAGATGCTGCTGGCGATGGCGAGCGACCTGCGCGTCATCCTGATCAAGCTCGCCGACCGCCTGCACAACATGCGCACCCTCGAGTGCGTGCGCCCGGCCAAGCGTCGCCGCATCGCCGACGAGACGCTCGAGATCTATGCCCCGATCGCCAACCGGCTGGGTCTCAACGATCTGTTCCGCGAGTTGCAGGAGCTGGCATTCGAGCACAAGCTGCCGCTGCGCTACCGGGTGCTTTCGCGGGCCATCCGCTCCGCGCGCGGCAACCGCCGCGAAGTGGTGGGGAAGATCCTCGCCAGTATCGAGGAGCGCCTGCCGCAGTGGGGTATCGCGGCCGAGGTCCAGGGCCGCGAGAAGCATCTCTACGGCATCTATCGCAAGATGGTGGAAAAGCACCTGTCGTTCTCGCAGGTGCTCGACATCTACGGTTTCCGCGTCATCGTCCGCGACGTGCCAACCTGCTACCTGGCGCTGGGTGCGCTGCATTCGATGTTCAAGCCGGTGCCGGGCAAGTTCAAGGACTACCTCGCCATTCCCAAGGCCAACGGCTACCAGAGCCTGCACACGACGCTGATCGGACCCTTCGGCATGCCGGTCGAGGTGCAGATCCGCACGCGCGAGATGCACCATATCGCCGAAGCCGGCGTGGCCTCGCACTGGCTGTACAAGGAAGACGAGAAGACCCTCACCGAGCTGCAGCAGAAGACACACAGCTGGCTGCAGTCACTGCTCGAGCTGCAGTCCGCGTCGGGCGAGGCGACGGAGTTCCTCGAGCACGTCAAGATCGATCTCTTCCCCGGCGAGGTCTATGTGTTCTCGCCCAAGGGCAAGATCTTCTCGCTGCCCAAGGGCTCGACACCGGTGGATTTCGCCTACGCGGTGCATACCGACATCGGCAACCGTTGCGTGGCCTGCCGGATCAACGGCGACCTCATGCCCCTGCGCAGCGAACTGCGCAACGGCGATCAGGTCGAGATCATCTCGGCCGCGCACGCCAACCCCAATCCCGCCTGGCTCTCCTACGCCCGCACCGGCAAGGCGCGCGCGCAGATCCGGCACTTCATGAAGAACGCCCAGCAGGACGAGTCGGTCTCGCTCGGCGAGCGCCTGCTCAATCAGGCGTTGCGCCCGCATGGCCTGACCCTGGGGCAGATTTCCACCTTCGCCTGGGATCGCTTCCTGCGCGATCGCGGTATGCGCTTCAAGAAGGATATCTTCGCCGACCTCGGACTGGGCAAGCGCCTGCCGGCCATCGTCGCCCGCCGCCTGGCGCAGGCGCAGGAAATGGAGTCGGGCCGCCCCGACGTCGTCAAGCCCAAGCCCGCGGGCGCGATCACCATTCGCGGCTCCGAGGGCATCGCGGTGCAGCTGGCGCACTGTTGCCGGCCGATTCCAGGGGATCCGATCATCGGTACGATCCGCAAGGGCCAGGGGCTGGAAGTGCATCTGCACGACTGCCCGATTGTGGCCAAGATGCGCGGCGACCGCGGTCGCTGGGTCGATGTCGAATGGGAGATGGTCGAGGACGAGCGCCTGTTCGACGTAGGCATCCGCGTCCTCACGCGCAACGCCCGCGGGGTGCTGGCGCGCGTTGCGAGTGCGATCTCCGAGGAGGAGTGCAACATTCAGAACGTCAACATGGACAGCGAGCTGGGCGCCTACAACGCGCTCAACTTCACCGTACAGGTGCGCGATCGCATGCACCTCGCCCGCGTCATGCGCTGCGTGCGACGGGTGCCCGAGGTGGTCCGCATCGGGCGGGTGAAGGGCGACGGCCGGGCGAGCTGAGCACGGCTCCACGGCCCCGACCGGAAGTGCTTCCCGCGAGGCGCACCGGTCCCGGCCGGGCCCGCCAAGCTGCTAGAATCTCAGCCCCACGATCGAGGATCCCAGAATGGCCATGTACGAGTCCGAGCACACCAAGTTCATGCGTGAGTGGATGGAGAAGCACCCGCAGGAAGTGGCTGAACAGAAGGAGGGACGTGCCCTGTGGTGGGACAAGCCGCAGAACCTCGAGGAGCAGCAACGCCATCGGCAGGCGCGCGTGCCGGTGAAGCCCTATTACTACGACGCCAATCACTGAGATCCGGCCTGCCGAAGCCGCGGCGGGCACGTCCGGCCGGGCGGCCACCGCGATGAGCCTGCCGCGTCGCCTGGCCTTCATCGACGTCGAGACCACCGGCGCCCACCCGGTGCGCGACCGTGTCACCGAGGTGGCGATCCTGCGCATCGAGGACGGCCGCGTCGTCGAGCGCTGGGAGAGCCTGGTGAACCCGGGCATGTCGATCCCGGGCATGATCCAGGACCTCATCGGCATCACCAATGCGATGGTGGCCGATGCGCCCGCCTTCGGCGATCTGGCCGACACCGTGGCGGGGCTGCTCGAGGACTGCGTCTTCGTCGCCCACAACGCCCGCTTCGATTACGGCTTCATCAAGAACGAGTTCGCCCGCATCGGCCGCGATTTCGACGCGCCGGTGCTGTGCACCGTCAAGCTGTCGCGTGCGCTCTATCCCGAACATCACCGCCACGGGCTCGATGCGCTGATCGAGCGCCACGGTCTGAGCTGCGATGCCCGTCACCGCGCCATGGGCGACACCGAAGT